>CAYZQL010000001.1:0-51870 GCA_964480555.1 uncultured Lentisphaeraceae bacterium
CCTTCGGCACCGCCCGCGCCGTCCTGCGCCGCCACGGCGGCGCCTCCCTCCTGAAACACCTGCGCAAGCGCAACGGGGCCCTTCCGCCGGACCACCCCGCCTGGGAGGAACTGGGCTACTTCGAAAAGCGCAAAGACAACATGCGCTACGGCGAATGCCGCAAACAGGGGCTCTTCATCGGCTCAGGCGTCGTCGAGGCCGCCTGCAGAACTGACGTCGCCAGACGCTGCAAGCAGTCCGGCATGCACTGGCGCTTCCTCAACGCCGCCGCCATCTGCGCGCTCGCCGCGCGCTTCCGCTCCCGCCTCCCTGCCGCTTAACCATCAACTATCTTGAATCCCACCCACGGTTTTTTTCACGTTCGACAGGCTATCGACAATGAATTACTATTTTTGCACATTCGTGTTGAAATGACGGGCAGAGGAGGCGCTACATGATGCGCGTAGTCCAAGGTGACATCACCAAGCTGAAGGTGGACGCGATTGTCAACGCGGCCAATACTACCCTTTTGGGCGGCGGCGGTGTGGACGGCGCGATCCACCGTGCGGCTGGGCCGGAGTTGATGTCCGAGTGCCGGGCCTTGGGCGGCTGTAAGACGGGCGAGGCCAAGATCACGAAGGGGTATCGCTTGCCGGCGCGGTATGTGATCCATACGCCCGGGCCGGTGTGGTCGGGAGGCGCCCGTAACGAACCCGAACTGCTTGCGGCCTGTTACCGCAACAGTCTCGCCTTGGCCGTCACGCACGGATGCCGGAGCGTTGCTTTCCCCTGTATCAGCACCGGCGTATACGGCTTCCCGAAAGAAGCTGCCGCTGCGATTGCGATCACGGCTGTCCGCCAGTATGAAGAAAGCTCGGGAATCCCTGTTGAGGTCGTTTTTTGCTGCTTTTCCGTCAGGGATGCCAACTTCTATTGCACTTTGCTCAACACGCAGGTCCATGCGTGCGATTCACGTGACGCGTGAAAGAAGTTGTGCGCAGGCTTGTGAATCATGCCGGGGAACGATACACTCATGGCCAATTCATTTGATGTTCCACGAGGAGTTTTTCAATGTCTGTGAGAGTCCGTTTTGCGCCCAGTCCAACCGGTAATGTCCATATCGGAAATATCCGTGCCGCGATCTTCAATTGGCTTTTTGCACGGCATGCGGGAGGAAAGTTCCTTCTGCGTGTGGAGGACACCGACCGCGAACGTTCGACACCCGAGGCGATCGAAACGCTCTTGGCGTGTATGGGGTGGCTTGGGCTGGACTACGATGAGCCCGCCGTGTACCAAAGCCGTCAGACCGAACGGCATCTGGCTGTGGCCGAAGAGCTGGTCCGGAAAGGTCTCGCCTACCGCGACGCCAAAGGCGGCGGCGGCGAGTGCGTGATTTTCCGCATGCCGAAAGAGGGCCGGCTTGAATACACGGACCTTGTCAAAGGGACGATTAGAAAGATGGCTGAAGACACTCAGGATTTTGTAATCGTGCGCTCTGACGGCACACCGGTCTTCCACCTCGCCAACGTCGTCGACGACGTCGATATGGCGATCACGCACGTGATCCGCGGCGACGACCATGTGGAGAACACCTTCAAGCACATCGAGCTGTTTAAGGCGATCGGCGCAGCCGTGCCGCTGTACGCGCATTTGCCGATGATCGTGAACAATCAAGGCAAGCCCTACTCCAAGCGCGATGGCGCGGCCTTCGTGGGTGAGTTCAAGGAGCAAGGGTATTTGCCCGAGGCGCTTTTCAATTTCCTGCTGTTGCTCGGCTGGGCTCCCGGCGACGACCGCGAAGTGCTGACGCGCGATGAGATGATTGCCCTGTTCTCGCTCGACCGCTGCAAGTCCAGCGCGGCGCGCTTCGATGTCAAGAAACTGGTTTGGATGAACGGCGAATACATCCGTCGTCAGCCGCGTGAGGTGTTCGCTTCGGAGTTCCTGTCGCGTGTTCAGGCCGCAGGACTCTCGGCAGAGGGGGTTGATCTCGCAGGCATTATGGAACAAATGCAGATCCGTACCCGGTTTTATTCAGAAATTCCGGCATCCTGCGCCTACTTTTTCACGGATGATTACGCGTTCGACCAAAAAGGTGTCGAGAAACGACTGAAGGCCCAAGGCGTGCCGGAGCTTCTCGAGGAAGTGGCGGAGAGGTATGAGGCGCTTCCCGCCTTTGATTTGCAGAGTGCGCACGATGTTTTGGCGTCGATGGGCGAGGCGCGTGCCACGGGGTTGGGACCGATGGTTCATCCGGTGCGCGTGGCGGTCTCGGGGCTGACCGAAGGCCCGGGCCTTTTCGAGATGCTTGTTTTGTTGGGACGCGACCGTGTTTGCGAGCGTCTGCGCACAGTCGCACAAAAGTTGCGCGAAGGGCGTTTGTAGCTTTTTTAATCAATTGTGGACGAGAGCGAAGGTGCCAGAATACTCGGTTAGGAGATCATTAGCATGGACAAGTCAGCATCATTTTTTTTGGCGGGCGTAACGACAGGGGTCTTGTTTGCCTGTGTTTTGGGCGCGTTTGTGATCCGCCCGAAAGCGGCCGGAGAGGCTTCGGCCGGCACTGGTGACCGCGCGATTGTGCTAAAACTGGCGCACGGCCTCGACGAGTCGCACCCCGTGCACAAAGGCATGGAGTTCATGAAAAAGCGTCTCGAGGAGTTGGCGGGGGGCAAAGCAACGCTCGACATCTATTCCGGCGGCGTTTTGGGTAGCGAGGTCGACTGCCTCGAACAGGTTCAGAAAGGCGAACTGGCGATGACTAAAGTGTCGACGGCAGCGCTCGAGGCATTTCTTCCCGAGATGAAGGTGTTCAGCGTGCCATTTGCCTTCCGCGATGCGGACCATTTCTGGAACACCTTGCACAGCCCGATCGGCAAGCGCATGCTGGGGCTGGGCGTCGAGCGCCAGTTCCGCGGCCTTTGCTACTACGATTCGGGCGACCGTAACTTTTACACGACAAAGAAACCCGTCCGTTCGGTTGCCGACGTCAATGGCATGAAGGTGCGCGTGATGAATAGCCGTACGGCCATGGACATGGTCAAGGCGATGGGGGGCAGCCCTTGCCCAATCAGTTGGGGCGAACTTTATACCGCCCTGGCGCAGGGTACGGTGGACGCGGCCGAAAACAACCCGCCGTCTTTTATCACCAGCCGTCACTACGAGGTCTGCAAGTACTTTATCCTCTCCGGACACCAGCGTATTCCCGACATGCTGATCATCAGCACCAAGGTGTGGGACAAACTGCCCTTAGACGTCCGGAAGGCGCTTCAGCAGGCGGCAGACGAGTCAGAAGCCTTCCAACGCAAACTCTGGAAAGAGACAACGGACGCCTGCCTCGTCACGGCGAAAGAGAAGGGGGTCGAGATCATCACGCCGGATCTGGATAGTTTCCGCAAGGCCTGTGCGCCGATCACCGAAGACAAAGAGTATCTCGTGGTTAAAAAGGTGCTCTCCGAAATCCGGGAGGTGAAGTGATGGACGCATGGCAGACTGTCAGGAAAGGCTTCATCAAGTCGCTGGAAGTCCTGCTCATGGCAATGGTTGCGGTTTTGACACTGACCGTTCTGTGGGGGGTCTTCACGCGCTTCTGCCTGGGAAAACAGGCCGAATACACCGATGAACTCGCGCGCGTATTGCTCGTATGGGTTTCCATGGTCGGTGCCGCTCTGGCCTTCGGGGAGAAGGCTCATCTGGGGGTCGATTTTTTTGTGAACAAACTGCACCCTGGCGCACGCAAAGCGCTCAGCATGATCGTGCAGATTGTGACCATGTTGTTGGCCGTTGTCGTTTTTGTGTCCGGAGGCTGGGGGTTGGCAATGGGACAGATGGGGCAACAGTTGCCGACGCTGCCGATATCGCGCGGCATGGTCTACATGGCCGTACCCCTCGGCGGCGTGTTCATGATCCTTTTCGCGCTCGAGAATCTGGTGTCGATCATCAAGACGCCCGCCGATCAGCTCGGCGCACAAACCAAGTCGGAAGGGTAAGGTCATGGTCGGCATTATTTTGGTGCTTGTTATAACTTTCTTTGTGCTGCTGTTGATGAACGCGCCGGTCGCGGTCGCGATTGCGGTATCCTCGCTGCTGGCGATTCTGGCGAACGGCGGCGATCCGGGTTACACTGTTGCACAGCGCATGGCGAACGGCGTCGACAGCTTTCCACTTCTGGCCATCCCTTTCTTTGTGTTTTCCGGTTACCTCATGGGGCGTGGCGGCTTGGCGCGGCGGCTCATCGATTTCGCGGCGCTGTTTGTGGGGAGGTTCCCAGGCGGTCTCGGTTACGTCAACACGCTGACCTGTATGTTATTCGGCTCGATATCCGGCTCGGCGGCTGCCGCGGTATCGTCGATCGGCGGGTTCATGATCCCGGAAATGAACCGCAAAGGATATGACCGCGACTTCAACGTGGCGGTGACCGCGACAGCGGCGACAACCGGGCTGCTGATTCCGCCCTCCAACGCCATGATCGTCTATTCGGTGGCGGCCGGATCGGTGTCAATCGCAGCGATGTTCATGGCGGGTATTCTGCCTGGCATGCTTGTCGGGCTCTGCATCATGATCACGTCGGGGGTCTTATCGATCCGCCACGGTTACGGCAAGGTGGACCGTTCGGTTGCGGTCGAGCGTGTTAACCCGCTGCTCGTCTGTTGGCGGGCGGTGCCGAGCCTGTTGCTGGTGATCCTCATCATCGGCGGCATTCTCAAAGGCGTCTTCACCGCAACGGAGGCAGCCGCAATTTCGGTGGCCTACTCGTTCCTGTTGTCGGTTGTGTTCTACCGTGAAATCCCGTGGAAAGATTTGCCGGGCATCTGTCTGCAAACCGGTTTGACGACGGCTGTGGTGATGCTGCTGATCGGTGCCTCGAGTTCCATGTCGTGGATCATGACCATGGCCAACATTCCGCAGACCGTGTCGAAAGCGCTGATGGGACTTTCGGAGAACCGTTATGTCATCCTGCTGACGATCAACGCGATGCTGCTCGTGGTCGGCATGTTCATGGACATGACGCCCGCGCTGCTGATCTTCACGCCGATCCTGCTGCCGGTTGTGAGGCTGCTGGGACTGTCAGACATTCACTTCGGCATCATCATCATCGCCAACCTCTGCATCGGGCTCTGTACGCCGCCGGTCGGAACCTGTCTTTTCATCGGATGCGGAGTGGGCAAGACGACCATCGCCAATGTGACGCGAAAGGCGCTGCCGTTCTTTCTTGCCATGATCGTTGCTTTGATGCTGATCACGTATGTGCCTTGGTTCTCATTGGCGATTCCCAAGCTTTGCGGCCTCCTGAAATAGCGACCTAAATAGAGAAACGGAGGGCAAGCCATGCGTCGAGTCGCGACCGGAATCCTTACTGCTCTGACTGCGCGTCTCGTTCTGGCCTCGGTGGACGGAACGGTGGTGAAAAAGGCAACTTCGACAGAACGTGTGCCGGCGCTTGCTCTTCTGGCACCCGAAGCAGCCAGGCCGTACAGCGCAGGTTTTGTGCGTGACGGCGACGCCTTTGTTTGTGACAACCTTACAAATGCCTCGTCGCAGCGTGGCGTGTCATGGTCGATTGAGCTGAACCAGAAAGAGCCTTCTCCTGTGATGGCCTCGGCGTGGGGCAAGGCAGAGGGCCAGGAAGGAACGCCGGGCAACGATTTCTCGCTTTACCTCGACTTGCAATACATGGACGGAACGCCGTTGTGGGGACAGGTCAGTCCATTCGAGACGGACGCCGGCATAGGCTGGCACCGGCGTGAAGTGATCGTTGCGCCTGACAGGCCGATCCGCCGCGTCAGCTACTACCTCCTTTTCCGTAACCGTGCGGGACGGGCGCTGTTCAGGGAACCACGTTTCGGCATGCTGCACGCCGATGGTTTGATGCGGTTCGACGGCGTCATGGCCGAACAGGTCAGACCACCTGTAGCGGGTTTTCTGCTTCGTGATGTGGCGCAGAATTCAAGTTTCATCGCTATCGTAAGCGAGGCCTTGGGGGTGAAGCTGACAACGCAAGCGAGGCGTGGACCCGGTGCGACCTTCTTTGATGTGACGCTCGAGGACCGGACAGGCAACGACCGTGCACTGACGTTGGTCTATACAGTGCCGATGGAAAAGCAAGACCTCACATGGTTGCACCATCCGCGCCGGTCGATTCAGTTGGCTGACACCAAAAGTGAAGTGATGAACACAACGCGTCATGCGGTTGGAGCCAACGGGATGGTGTCGCGGTACCCGTTCGGCGCTGTCACTGCAGCGGGCCACGGACGCGCACTCGGCATCGATCCTGCGACGCCCCTCCTTTATCGTGTGGGATGCCAGCCGCTGACGCGTGAACTGTTCCTTGCGTTCGATATCGGCCTCGCGACCGAGAAACCGACTGCGTCATTCCGCTTCTGCGTGTTCGACTTCGCCGCTGCCGCAGGATTCCGAGGTGCGCTGTCGCGCTATTATGAGCTCTACCCCGAAGCTTTTGCCTGTCGCATAAAAAACCAGGGAGTCTGGATGCCTTTCGCCGCGATCAGCAAGGTGGAACGCTGGGAAGATTTCGGATTCCGTTTCAAAGAAGGCGACAGCGAGACCGCATGGGATGACGCACATGGCATCCTGACCTTCCGATATACAGAGCCGATGACGTGGTGGATGCCTCTCAAAGGTGGCGCGCCACGCACACTGGCCCTCGGCATGGACGAAGCGAAACGTCTTGCAGCAGCGGGCAACAGACCAGCACAAGCGTGGGTCAGCAGCGCCTTCGAGGATGAGAAGGGGCGGGTACCGGGGCGCGTATTGGACACGCCATGGTGCAACGGCGTTGTCTGGAGCATGAACTGCGCGCCAGGTGTTGCAGGTGAAATAACAGACTTCAAGCTTAAGTGGAATGCAGAGTACCTTGAAAAACAGTATGGGGCTGCACGCAAAGCAACCTGTGACGGTGAGTACATTGATTCTGCCGAAGCGTATGTGACCGATGAACTTGACTTCCGCCGTGAGCACTTTAAAGGGGCGGCGCGCCCTCTCTGTTACGCGTTGGGGTCGCGCAAGGTGGGACTCTATAAAGGGATGATCGGGTTCGAGTACGTCCGGGCGCTTGAGCGGGAGATGCATGGACGAGGAAGGTACATGATGGCCAACAGCACGCCCATCAGTTGGTGCTGGCTGGCGCCTCTGCTGGATGTGATGGGGACAGAGACCGACTGGAACCCTGGCGGCACGTGGCATCCCATGTCCGATGAAGAATTGCTTTACCGGCGCGCCTTGTGCAAAGGCAAACCGTATTGTTTCTTGATGAACACCGACTTCGCGAAGTTCCCTTACGACGCATCAGAAAAGTTTATGAAACGCGCGTTGGCTTACGGCATGTTTCCTGGCTATTTCAGCGCGGACGCATCAACGGGGCACTATTTCAACAGACCGGAACTGTATAACCGTGACCGGCCACTCTTCAAAAAGTACATCCCCTTGTGCAAGAAGGTGGCCGAAGCGGGGTGGGAACCTTTGACCGGTGTGGCCTCGGATAACGTTCAGGTGATCGTAGAAAGATTTGGAACGTTACCGGGGCCCTGTTACTTGACGGTTTACAATCTTGCGGACACGCGGCAGAGCGTTTGCTTGTCACTGACGGCGCTTACGCCGGGGAGTGCTTGCCGCGAATGGGTGAAGGGATGTGAAATGCTTTGGAAAGATAAACGTGTGGCGCTCGAACTTGACGGCGCTGACGTGCGTGTGATCGAACTGCTGGAGGAAAGAGACCGTAAATGAAGCGCATGCGGATCGGGAAGGTGTTGGCCACCCTTCAGCGGGGCATTCAGGTTACCGTGGCGGGATGGGTGAGAACCCGTCGCGATTCTAAAGGCGGTTTTTCTTTTATAGAAATCAATGACGGTTCGTGCCTAGCAAATCTCCAGGTGATTGCACCTGCGGCCTTGAAGAACTATGAAGACGAGATTCTGAAGTTGCACCCCGGTGCCTCCGTGGTCGTCGACGGTCTGTTGGAGACCTCCGAAGGGGGCGAGCAGGCCGTCGAAGTGAAGGCCGAAACGATCCGTGTATTGGGTTTCTCACCGCCTGTAGAATATCCTTTGGGCAAACAAAAAATTAACTTTGACCGTTTGCGCGAATTGCCGCATTTACGGGCACGGACCAACAGTTTTGGCGCGGTGGCACGTGTGCGGCATACGCTCGCTCACGAAACGCACCGTTTTTTTCACGATCTCGGGTTTCTCTATGTGCATACGCCTATCATCACGGCAAGCGACTGTGAGGGCGCGGGAGCCATGTTCCAAGTGACGACGCTTGACCCTCATGCGCCACCACGAAAACCGGACGGCAGCGTGGATTTTGATAAGGACTTCTTCGGGCGTAAGACGGCGCTGACGGTGAGTGGACAACTCGAAGGCGAGACCTACGCGTGTGCAATGGGCGACATCTACACTTTCGGCCCGACCTTTCGCGCCGAGAACTCCAACACGCGGCGACACCTCTCCGAGTTTTGGATGATCGAGCCTGAGATGGCCTTCGCGGACCTCAGCGATGATGCGGAACTGGCCGAGGCGTTCCTGCGGCACCTTTTTCAGGCGGTGCTGAAACACTGCGGCTCCGATCTGCGCTTCTTTGACCAACGGGTTCTCCCTGGCGTGCTTTCTCGGTTGGAACGCCTGGCAGAGGCACCGTTCGGTCGTGTGACGTATACGGAAGCGATCCGTTTACTCGAAAGTTCGGGTCGAGCGTTTGAGTTCGCTCCGTACTGGGGCATCGACATGCAGTCCGAGCACGAACGGTATCTCGCGGAGGAGGTATTCAAGGGACCAGTCGTGGTCACGGATTACCCCGAAGCGATCAAGGCCTTCTACATGCGTCGTAACGACGACGGGAAAACGGTGGCCGCAATGGATGTGCTCTTGCCGGAGGTCGGGGAGATCATCGGTGGCAGCCAGCGCGAAGAACGGTTAGATGTGTTATCCGCAGCCATGCGCAAGAGCGGGTTGAATCCAGAAGATTACACGGCCTACTTGGACCTGAGGCGCTACGGCAGCGTGCCTCATGCCGGCTTTGGCCTCGGCTTCGAACGCCTGGTGCAGTTCTGCACCGGCATGCACAACATCCGTGACGTAATCCCTTATCCTCGTGCGCCACGGCTTTGTTAGGCAGCCGAACAAACCACGTTCGCGTCCACTCGTTTCAGCGCGCCACGCTGCCGGGAGTGAAAAGGACGGAGAGAGTCATTTCGCCGGAAGCGGGCGCGACCGCCTCAAAGCCGACCAGCACCATTCCCTTGTTTGGCGAGTCCCATTCGTTCTGCGGTTTTGCGGCCTCGTAAGTCTGCCAGACAGTAGCAGGCTCGTGTAGCGAGGCGAGCTGAAGCTGCTTGCCTGCCTCGCGGAGAACGAGCTTGCCGACGCGCTGGTCGTCGGGAGTCGCCTTGGTCACCATCGCCCAACGAACACGCGTTCCGGGGTTCAGCCCCTTGATCGTGTCGGTCATCCGATACTCGCCGGAAGACAGCAGTTTTCCGGATCGGATCACTTGCGAGGCGTTGGTATAGACAGCGGAAAGATCGAGCACCGACTCGGACTCCGGCCCTTCGAGGAAAGAGACCACGCAAGCCTTGCCTGCGACACGCTGAAGTTGTCCGCCGATCGTCAACGTGTTATGACTGAGGCTGCTTAGGCGGAATATCTTCCACCGGTCAGAACCTTGGCTCGCGTTCCATAAATTCATTTTACGCGACTCGATGCGATTGTATTTTTCAGCTCCGATATCATAAGCCCAGCGAATGCCATCCGCATCCAGCACAAATGAGCCCGCATCCATGTGCCCGTGCGGTGCCGAAGGAGAGCCCGCCTTGAGTCCCACGAAAAGGGCTCTGTCATTGTCCCACGAGGTGCGCTGGACCGTGACTGGAACCTCACCGCCAGACGACCAGTTGAGTGGCGCTTTGGGGGCAAGTCCATCGGCCACGGGTTGGAGCCAGAAGAGGGTGAAGACGAAAAGCCGGTTCGCGCCGTTTGTCGGCTTCACAGGCGTGCGGTCTGCGCAATGTTTAATGAACGCTTGTTTTTCGAAATATGCGAGAAGATCAGGCCGGTTGAACCGTTTGGCAAACCACCAGGTGGCGCAGTCGGTATCGCGGCTCATGCCCCCGTCGGCATAGTTGAACGTCATACCGGATGGGCCTGTAACGAGGTCCAGATACTCTGACGTTTCCTTGAAACCCGGCATCACCGTTAGCCCGAAGTCTGACTTGAATAGGCTTTCGAATAAACTGATCGCCAGCACATTGAAGTCCGTGCCATACGACCAGTAACCGGGTCCTTCGGGGTATGAGCCTTTTGGCGCGAAGGCCTTCATTGAGCGAGGCAGGTGGATGATCGCGCGATAGGCGATCTCGCTCGCGAGAGCCTCGTGCCGATCCATCAGTGCGAGCGCACCCGCAAGCATACCCGCATGGCAGACCTGACCCCAGTTGTTGCTGGCTTTGACCCAGCCTGTGTGCTTCAGCGATGTTCGAAGGCCTTTGTCAAGAATGGCATCGGCGACTGTTTTGCGTGTGGCCTCGTCGAGATCGTTGTAAAGCCAATCGTAGCCGACCGCAAGCGCAAGGGTCATCTCGGCCACATCGAGAAAGTGCGATGGGTTCCAATCGGTGAAGTTCGCCGCAGCGCGCATTTCTGTGGCGCACCGCTCAAGATAGCTGGGGGTACCGGTAAGCCTATAGGCCATCGCGAGGACGGAGACTCGGTGCAGTGTGCGCCGCGAAACAGCCAGTAGGCGGCGGCCTTCCATTTCACGGGTTCCAGGCGCGAAAGCGAGCATCTGATCAGCCTCAAAGAGAATCCGGCCACACGCATTACGGGCGAGTTCATTCGTGACGGTCTGACGACGGATTTCAGCGAAGGCGGGATTGTCAGCAAAAAGAAAGGGATGCTTCTTATCAGCCTGACGGATCGCCGCGGCAACGGTCTCGAGGGTGAGGGGGGATTGGGCAACTGCAAACCGCACGGTGAGCGGCGAGAAAAAGGCGATGAGGCCTGCTAAAACAGTAATTTTCGTATGCATGGGTGAACGAATTACTTTTCTGCGGGGTGATCGAACGCGGCAACTTCACACGGCATCCGCCGGGTGAGGATGCCCAACATAAATCGCACACCGTAGACGATGTGGGTGGCCATCACACCGAGCCAGGTCGTTAGCCAGAGCGCGGGACTGTGCGAGATGGAAGAAAACAAGGTCAAGAGTGCGTAAAGGGCAATTCCCGAAAAATAGGCAATACGTAGGGGTGGGTATAAACAGGCGAGCACGGCACCAACCGCAAGCCCCAGGACAAATAAAGAGGGTATGAGGTAGCTCAGTCGCAGCGACGTTGCGGGGAAGCGCTTTGCAAAGTGGCCTCGGTGCAAGGCGTAACGTCCGATTTGGCGCAAATGCGGCCCAAAAAGTGGCCGGCGGTGGTGAAAAACCTGTACCCAAGGGTCATAGACGATGCGTTTTTTTTGGCCGATCACGATATCGGCACACAGGATGGTATCCTCGCCGGGCCAGAAATCGGTGCGGTATCCCTTAATCGCCTTAAGAATATCGGTTCGTGCGAAAAGGTTACAACTCGGGAAATCGTCAACACTCGGGCGCACGCGGTCTCCGATATAACGATAACGGAAGTTTCCCGAGACAAAGCGGTTGGCATAGACACGCCCACCCGCCTGGCCCATGAAGGGGTCGCCTGGCGGGGTAACTCCCGGTCCACCGACACCGCCCACATCGGGTAACGTGAAATACTTGACGGCGTGCTCAAGCCAGTTTGCGACCGGATAGGCATCGTCGTCCAGAAAGGCAACAATCTCGCCCTTTGCGACCCGGATACCTTCGTTACGTTTCTCCGCGGGGCGGGTTTTGCCGGTTGGCAACACATGCAGCTCGAACGGGTAGCTGCCAAGGTCGGCTGGAGCATCCGGCAGAACGATCACTTCAAAATGGGAGTAGGTCTGGTGCGCAAGGGCACTGAGGCACTCGGCAAGGTAGGGGCTTGGCGCTGGACACGCGATAACGACCGAGATGAAAAAAGGTTTTTCCGGAGCAGGCGCCACCTCAACGCTGCGATAATAGCGCAAAATGCGAAGACGGTAAAAAATGGCGAGTGTGTCGTTCATCACCTGCTTGACGTTCGTCCAGGAAAGGCAGCCGACTTTCTGGCCGAAATGCATTTCGATCGGGGCTTCAGCCACGGTATACCCTTTGGCGTGGGCGATGGAAAGGATCTCGAGGTCGAAGGCGAAGGCTTTGACCAACATGCGCTCAAATGCCCACCCGAGCGCCTCGCGAGTAAAAAGCTTCATCCCCGTTTGGGTGTCCGAAACCGGCAGCCCGACCAGCAGCCGAACCAGCGCATAGTAGACGCTGCTGGCGAGACGGCGGTGCCACGGATAATCGATCACCGAATCGGGATGACGTTTGGAGCCGATGACAATGTCGGCTCGCTTTTCGGCCATGATGTCAAAGAAAGTGGTGATGCTTGCGGGAGAAAGGTCAAGGTCGCCATCGAGCAGCAGGACATGCGAACCGCGAGAGGAAGCGAACCCTTGTTTTAGCGCGTTTCCTTTTCCGGAGTTGATCTTGACGAAAACCGGACGCACGAGTGAGGGGTCTTTGGCGGCTGCCCGACGAAGAGCGTCTGCCGTGCCGTCCCGGCTGCCGTCATCGACCGGCAGGATCTCGAACGGTATTTGGCCTCGCAACAAGTCGCAGACAACTTCGATATTGTGCTCGATCACGGATTCCAGACCGTACGCTGGCATAATCACACTTAGACAGCCCGAATCGCCTAGGCTGCTGCGCGCAGAGCGCCAAAGATTTTTAGCGTTTTCAGTGGTCATTCGTCAGGAGATAAGTAAAATAAGTGCCGTTCATTTTGACAGTGTGCGGGAAAGACGTCTTGGTCTTCGCATTCGGGAAGATGATATGCGAGCGATGCGCGTAAACCAATTCAAAAATGAACGGAAACGGATTTCTTTTCGGAAGGGCTGTCCTGATGTCGCGAAACGGATACTTAATTTTGCCGGTAAGCCTTTTTCTGGCTTTCGGGACTGGCTGTGAAAAGTCAGGCATCGCCGCAGACGAGAATGCCGAACGCGGATCAGCCCTTTACCGTAAGGCTTTTGAGGCTGAGCAGTCGGGGGATCTTAAAGAGGCGATCCGCCTCTACAACCGCGTGTTGATCGAAGAGCCAAAGTCGTTCTCTGCTCACTTCCAACTTGCAACGTTGCTTCACGACCATGCCGAGGATTACATCGGCGCCATCTATCATTACAAACAGTATCTGTATCTGCGGCCGGAGGCCGAGAAAAGCAAACTGGCGCAAGACCGGATCAGAATTGCAGAACAGTTGCTCGCACCGCAAATCTTGCGAAAGGTGGGCGATTCGATCCAAGGACTTTCACAAGCGCATCTGTTAAAAGAGAATGAGCGCCTCAACCGTATCATCACAACGCTGGAGGGAGAAAAATCGGTCATTGTGGAAAGCAAAGAGGCTGCAGACAAGGAGCGGGCGACCTTAAGGGCAGACAATGTACGGTTGCGTGAAATCCTCCAGAAGATGCGCATTCAAGACCCCGTATCGGTTTCTTCAGAACCGCTGTCGCAGCGTGCCGGGGATGCGGTTAACGCGGCGGAGCTAGAAAAACCGATTGTCAGATCCGACTCAAAGTCGCTGCGCGCTCTGAGGGAAGAGGCGTTGGCAATAGCCAAAAGCGGCTCTCCGACAACGGGCCGGAAACCGTTGGTTGATGTGCCGTCGACAGAGGCGGTGTTGAAAAAGGTTCAGACGAAACTGGCAGGCGAGCCTGAAAACCCGACACGTTCCGAAAACCCCGGCACGACAAGCAAGACCGAACAGCCGGAAAGGTCGGATAAACTGGACAAGGCGTCGCTGTCTGCCTTGTCCCTGTTTGGGAAAGAAGAGAAAAAAGAAAAAGGTGCCAAATCCGGTGGCGAACAAAAGACATATGTTGTTCAGCCTGGGGACACCTTGTTCCGTGTGGCAGAAAAATTCTACGGGGACGCGACGCATTGGAAGAGAATCCGCGATGCGAACCGCACGCGGATTGATCCGGACGGGAGGATCCGTGCCGGACAGATTATCATTGTGCCTTAGACAGGTATAAGAGGGGCGCATGGCTCAAAAAGAATCGAAACACGTTCTGAAGACTGGCACATCGAGTGTCTTCGTCGGAGGCGCAACGGGGCATGCGCCTGTTTATTGGCGGTTGGATGTGCGTGAAGACTCGCGCGGCAACAAGCATTTCTTCAGCAAACGCCGCCGTCCGGGTTTAGAGCGTGGCCGTCCAAAACTTTTCCACTACATCTCGGCGGGCGGAATGCGGCAGTTGCGGCGCACGTCCGTTGATGACATCATAGAAGACCGTCGTCGCTCGTTCCTGATCTTTTTGTGCCTTGCGTTTGCCGTGTGGGTGTTTTTTTTCTTTCTTCCGAGCGTATGAGAGAAGTGAAGGGAGGGTGATGTGAAGGCAATTAGAACGGTCTTTGTGGTGGCTTGCGTGTCCGGAGTTGCGGGATGCGCCGGACCGATGTTTGAGGGAACCATCTTCGAAAAGCAGCACCAGCGCGATCCTGCTGTGGCCCGGATCGTGACCAACACGCAACAGATGAACATGGAGTTCCGTCAACTGACGGAACAGTTGCTCGCACTGAATCGCAATCAGGAGTTGCTCGATGCGCGACTGACAAGACTGGAAAACCAAGTAACGGCCGCGTCTCAAACTTCGGAGGAACTCGGCGCCTTGCGTCGAGACATGCAACTCGTTCGGACGGAGCGTGAAACGCTGAAAAAAGAGATCACAGACGATCTTGCGGGGCGCATCGAAAAGATCGCGGCCCGGCAGCAGGCCGACATCAATGCGGTTCGGTCGGCAGCCGTGACATCTTCCGGACCGGCGCGCGTTGCCAGCGGCAGCAAGACGGTTGCGACCGCTCGTCCGACCTCAGGATATGAACATAAAGTTGAAAGGGGGCAAACGCTCTCCGAAATCGCACGGGGTTACGGCAAACGCTTGGACGTGATCATGAAAGCCAACAAGATCACAAATCCATCCTCGATCCGTGTCGGCCAAGTTCTCTTCATTCCCGATTGAGGTACGTTATGCACTTTCCAGATGTTCGACTGCGCCGGTTGCGGCGCACACCCGCTATCCGCCGGCTATTTGACACGCCTGTGCCGCCAGCATCGAAGTTCGTGTGGCCGGTGTTTGTGGTCGAAGGCGAGAGGCGGTGCGAGCCGATCGCGTCTATGCCCGGACAAAACCGGCTCAGCGTGGACAACCTGCTGAGGGCACTGGAGCCGGCAGCGGCTCAGGGGATCGGAGGCGTGCTGCTGTTCGGACAGACCGAGGGAGAGAAAGACGCCGGCGGCAGCGGTGCTTATGACGAACGTGGTGTTGTTCAGCGCGCTGTTCCAGCGATCAAACGTGCCTTTCCTGAGCTGGTGGTGATGACCGACGTTTGCCTTTGCGCCTATACGACCCATGGTCACTGCGGTCCGCTTGACCGACTGGGCGAGGTCGATAATGACGCGTCCGTCGGGCTGTTGGCGCGCGTGGCTGTGTCCCATGCGGCTGCGGGCGCGGATGTGGTCGCTCCGAGCGCCATGATGGATGGGCAGGTCGCCGCCATCCGTGCGGCGCTCGATGAAAACAATTTTGAGAAAACGCTGCTGATGGCCTACTCGACGAAGTTTGCATCGTCCATGTACGGCCCGTTCCGTGAAGCCGAGAACTCTGCGCCGTCTGCAGGTGACCGCAAGAGTTACCAAACCTCGTACCGCCACCTGCGTGCGGCGTTGCGCGAGTCGGACTTCGACGAAGAGGAGGGGGCAGACATCCTGATGGTCAAGCCGGCTCTCTTCTATCTGGACGTGTTGTCAAAGCTGCGCGAGCGCACAGAACTGCCTTTGGCCGCTTATAATGTGAGTGGAGAGTACAGCATGTTGATTGCTGCCGCAGAGCGAGGCTGGGGGGATTTGGTCGGCATGGTGCGCGAGTCGCTGGTGGCACTTGACCGTGCGGGTGCCGACCTGATGCTTTCGTATTGGGCGCCACGTTACCGTGAGATTTTTGGCGAATAAATCACGCGAAAATCCGGCTGGAACCGAGGATACGATTGGTGTATCCTCTCGGTATCTGGTTAAAGGGTTTCAGGGTCGGGGATATGACCTGTTGCCCGGATGGGGTTGAATACGTTTCCGGCTGTGCTGGAAATCCAAAAGATTGGGCTTTTCATGAGCAAAAAAAACATCGAGGCCGTATACAAACTCGGCTGTGAGCGTTATGCGGAACTGGGCATCGACGTCGAAGCAGCGTTGAAAAAATTGCTGAAAATCCCCATCTCACTGCATTGCTGGCAGGGGGATGACGTGCGCGGTTTCGAAAATCCTGATGGCGACCTGACTGGGGGTATCCAAGCCACGGGCAACTATCCCGGACGTGCCCGCAGTCCGAAGGAACTGCGTGGAGATATTGAGTTTGTTCTTTCGATGGTTGGCGGTTCGCACCGCGTGAATGTGCATGCCTGTTACGCGGAGTTCGCGAAAGGCGAGAAAGTTGACCGAGATGAACTGCGGCCTGAGCACATGGCGAATTGGATCACCTGGGCGAAAAAAAACAAGTTGGGGATGGATTTCAACCCGACACTTTTTTCGCATCCGATGTTCAACGGGTTTTCTCTTGCCAGCCGTGATAAAAAGATTCGAAATTTCTGGATCAGGCACACGATGGCTACACGGCGCATCGCTGCCGCCATCGGCAAGGCGCTGGGCTCGCCCTGTGTAAACAACATCTGGATACCAGACGGCTTCAAGGATATTCCGGCTGACCGCGCGACACCGCGCAAGATTCTTAATGACTCGTTGGATGCGTGTTTCGCAGAGAAACTGGATTCCAAATACATGCTCGATGCGGTCGAGTCCAAACTTTTTGGAATCGGTGCGGAAAGTTACACTGTGGGCTCTCACGAATTCTATATGGGATATGCCGTCAAGAACCAGAAAGTGCTGACGCTCGACGCGGGACACTTCCACCCGACGGAGACGATTTCTGACAAGCTGTCATCCTGCCTGTTGTTCGTGCCTGAGATTCTCTTGCATGTCAGCCGTGGCGTGCGGTGGGACAGCGATCATGTGGTGATCGTAAACGATGACCTGATCGCTATTGCGCAGGAACTTGTACGCTTGGACCAGTTTAAGCGCGTGCATATCGGACTCGATTATTTCGACGCCAGCATCAACCGCATTGTGGCGTGGGTGACAGGCGTTCGTTCCATGCAGAAGGCTTTGTTATATGCCATGTTGGAGCCGATCATGTTGATGACCGAGGCGGAGAAAAACGACGATTTGGCCGCGCGACTGGCATGGACCGAGACGGCTAAGACGATGCCATTCGGTGCGGTCTGGGACAAGTTTTGCTCAGACGAGGACGTGCCGCTTGACACGGAGTGGCTAAAGGAAGTTAAAACTTACGAGGCCAATGTATTGGCGAGGCGATAGACGCAACCGCGTTTTCCTCTTTCCTCCAGTTCCCCTGCATAAAGTGCAATCAGAGTAGCGACAGCATGGAAATTCTCAAAACGATCACGGAATTGTCTCACGAGTTTGGCACAGCGGATTACGTCAAAGCGGGAGGCGGCAACACGTCTTGCAAGACCTCAGAAACGCTATGGGTAAAGCCGTCTGGAACAACGCTGGCGGGACTTGCTCCCTCTACGTTTGTGGCCATGGACCGCGCGGTCTTGTCACAGCTGTATGCTGCCAAGGCGCCTGTCGAACCTGCTGCCCGTGAAGAACTGGTCAAGAATATGATGGCAGCAGCCGTCCACTCCGAGACGCCGGGGCGTGCATCTGTAGAAGCGCCGCTGCACGATTCGATATCGGCGCGGTATGTCGTGCATACACATCCGGTTTCCGTCAACGGGTTGACTTGTTCGGTGGGCGGGCGTGCTGCAGCGATGCGGCTCTTTCCCGACGCATTATGGGTGCCCTATGTCGATCCTGGCTATACGCTGTGTATGGTGGTTCGGAAAGCGGTTCAAGCCTATAAGGCCAGTCATGGGGTAGAGCCGGCGTTGATGTTTCTCGAGAGCCATGGTATCTTTGTGGCTGGAAATACGGCGGCGGAAATTCGTTTAACGTATGCGCAGGTTATGGACACGTTAAAGAAGGCCTATGTCACATTGGGCATCGCGCTTAAGCCGTGCGTGGGAAGTTCCCCTTCAGATGCGCAACTTGCAGAATGGCGGCAGATTCTGTCTTCCGCGTTGGGTACGGAGGCGGCGGCCGTCGTGGCTTCCGGCCGCTTTGAGGTGGGATCGGGGCCCATTTCGCCCGACCACATCGTGTATGCCAAATCTTATGCGTTTGAAGGAGTTCTTACGGTTGACAACCTGCGTGATTTCGCAGCAGTGCGAGGATATGCGCCGCGCATCATCGTGACCGAAAATGCGGTGCTGGGGGTCGGTGCAAACGAGAAGATCGCCCGATTGGCGCTCGAATTGGCTTTGGACGGCGCAGGGGTTAAACAGTTTGCGAGAGCCTTCGGTGGCCTACAGTATTTGAGCGACGTGGCGCGCGGGTTCATCGAGAACTGGGAGGTCGAATCATATCGCGCGAAACAGGCGGGGTAAGATTATTCCGCGACGGGGCAACGGCACGGTTGTCCGTGAGAAACTGAAAAGGCCTTCTTTCTGGTTCAGAGGGACTCGGGTGTTTCTGGGGGGGGAGCCGAGTCAGGAAATCTAAGACGGCATGGGGGTGTGCATTTATGTTGAATGCGGGGGATATCCTGCGGGCGAAAGGGCTCTGGTACGGCGCCTCGTACGTTGCCGCAGTTGTCTGGTGTCTGTTTGTTCCTGTGGCGTGTATGACGCCAGACAAAGCGGTTGAAGAAAGCGATGAGACGGGGACTCGGCTTGCGACCGATTATTGGCGTATGCAAACCGGCAGCACGAATGATTTCAATGTACACCGGCCAGCAGACACGTTGACTTTGCGGATTGCGCTGTTAGCTGCCGCACGCGGCGAGCAGAATGTGATCTTCCCGAAAATACCCAATGTGACGGACGTGGGGACATCGAACGCCGTCCTCTGTCTTTCGCTCACAGACGCGTTGCGTGTGGCCGCACGGAATGATCGCCGATATCAGAAATTAAAGGAAGACGTTTTCCTTCGCGCGTTGGAACTCGATTACCAGCAATATGCTTTTGAGACCTCCTTCAGTGGAATGATGTTGGCCTTGCTTTCTGGCGATCCCGGTATAAGGAAGGCCTCGGAGAGCACCGAAGCCGGGTTTACTCGTCGCTTGCCCGACGGAACTGATCTTGTGGGACGGCTGGCACTGGATGTTGTTAGCTTGTTGCGCGATGACTGGCGTTCGGTGGCTCTTTCTGGTGACCTGACCGTAACCGTGCCTCTCATGCGCGGCGCAGGGCGTGAAATCGTGCGGGAGCCTCTGACGCAGGCGGAGCGCAATCTGGTTTCCGCGATCCATGCCTATCAGCACTACCGACAGACTTATGCGGTGTCGGTTGCTAATGGTTATTTCACCGTCCTGCAGTTAGAGCAGCAGTTCAAAAACGCTTTGGAAAATGAGCGACGGTTGAACGAAAACAGCCGACGTGCAGAAATGTGGTTCGAGGCTGGCCGTATGCAACGGATTCAGGTCGATCAGGCTCGCACAGATTTGTTAAAAGCCGGCGAGAGTGTCATTGCGACGCGCAAGAACTTTAACGCACAGATGGACGCTTTCAAAATGGCAATAGGACTTCCTCCTGAGGGAAACGTGACGCTGGATTCGGACCAACTTTATCGCCTCGAGATGCAAAAGGAAAGCATGGCACAAACGAACATGAGCGCGATCAATGACTTCCCTGACGAGAAGGAGGCGTGTCGTATTGCACTGGCAGAGCGACATGATCTTTACATTGTCCGGAGCCAGCTTGAAGATACGGCGCGTGGCGTAAAAATAGCGGCGGATGCGTTGCGTGCGGATGTGGCCTTGACCGGCGGCTTAACAATGGACCGCATGCGTGTGACCGGGGATGGCAGCTTCGACGGTGAGGAGACCTTGTCGGGTGGGCTTCGTGCCGGCTTTCCATGGGATCGCCGTAAGGAACGAAACGCCTTCAAGAGGCAGTTGATCGCACTCGAACAGACCAAGCGTGAGGTCGAAGCGCAAGAGGACAATGTGAAATTGACGGTGCGTAATGGGTTACGCAACCTGGTCGCCGCACGAGCATCTTACAAGAATCAGGTCGAGGCCATGAAAGTGGCAAAGTTGCGGGTTGAAAGCAACAATCTTTTTTTGCAATCTGGACGATCCTCGATGCGTGACATTCTGGAAGCGGAGAGCGCCTTGCTAAGCGCGCGCAACGCGCTATGCGCAGCAGTGATCGAGTGGCACATGAGCGACCTTGAGTTGCGCAGAGACATGGGTGTCTTGGAGATTTCTGAAACAGGTGTGTGGCGCGATGCGAACGGGGAGAATCATGGTTAAGAAGCGGCCAAATACGAAAGTGGTGATCGTCTGCACGGTGGTGGGGGCGGCAGTTTTGACGGCTTGGTTGCTGGCGCGAGGCGGTGGAAAAAAAAGCGAGCCTGTGCCGGTATTTTCCGTCCAAGAGGGGCCGTTGACGATTGCCGTGACCTCGGGCGGATCCATTCAGAGTCGCGATAAGGTCGTGATCACGAGTGAACTGGAAGGCAACAACACCGTGCTTTGGGTCATTGAAGAAGGAACCAATGTGCAAAGCGGTGATCTGCTGCTCGAATTTGATGCCAGCGATCTAATTGAAAAACGGAACGAGCAGGAACTCGTCGTCGCGAATGCCGACACCAGTCTTGTGATCGCGCAAGAGAAGCTGGGCGTTACAGAAGGCGACTGTGAGGCTGCGCTTTTGGATCGCGAAGTGGAACTGATGCTTTCAAAAATGGCGCTTGAGAAATATCAAGAGGGGGACTACCCCCAACAGGTCCGCCAATATGAGGCAGACATCGCATTGGCTGACGAGGAGTTGAAGCGCGCAGCCGAGCGCCTGGAGTGGTCACAGCGTTTGGCGAAAGAAAGTTTTCTGACTCGAACAGAGCTTCAGGCTGACGAGTTGGCTTTGCAACGCAAGCAGCTTGATCTGGAGATGGCTAAGACGCGGATGAACGTGCTGACTAACTATACCGTTCTGCAGCAACGTTCGACGCTTGACAGTGCGCTCCGTAAAGCCGACCGTGCGCTGGCGCGCACCACGTGGCAGAATAAGTCGGCGTTGCGGCAGGTTGAGTCGGAGTTGCGTGCGCGGCTGCGTGAGCGCGACCGCGCCACCAACCGGCTGGACGAGCTGAATTTCCAGATCTCAAAAAGCAAGATTTATGCGCCGACAAACGGGATCGTTCTGTACACGTCAACCGTGCTTATCTCCCGGCGCCAGTGGTGGATCAAGCCGTTGGCGGTGGGATCTACCGCGGTCGAGCGACAAGAGCTGATTTACATTCCAACCGAGTCCGGCATGGTGGTCGAGGTGATGATTCCAGAAGCGAGTCTCAACAAAATTGACAATGGCATGCCGGCACGCATTAAAATCGATGCGTTTCCTGGCCGCATGTTTGAGGGGCGTCTCGTAAAGATCGGGATACTGCCAGACGGGCAGAGTTCACAGTTGAACCCTGATCTGAAACTATACAAGTGCGAAATCGAATGTGATTTCAAGGATGTGGTGATCCGTCCAGGCATGAGCTGCGATGTCGAGCTGGTCAAAGAGTCGTATGATAAGACGCTCTATGTGCCTGTGCAATGTGTCGTGCGCGTTGACGGTGTGCCGCGTGTGTATGTGAACGATGACGGCGAATGGGTGCCGCGGATTGTCCGCGTGGGGCTCGACAACAACCGCATGATCCACATTCTCGAGGGTGTGCGCGTGGGCGAAGAGGTTATGCTGGCACCTCCGGTGAAGGAGCAGAAGAGCGAAATCAAGGAACTTTCTTCTTCAAAAAGCGGCCCGCCTTCAAACAGGGTTAAAAACCGGGACGATTCGCTGAAGGCGATGCCAACGGGAGGTTCCAAGCAAAAAAAACGTCAAGCCCCTCCTAAGAAAGCGAATGGCCCGGCAGGTGATAACCCGGCATGATCATTCAGACGACAGAGAGTTTGCGCCCGCTGTCCGACGAAGTGGTGCGGCTGGATGGGGTGACGCGGCACTATACGGTTGGAGAGGAGATCGTGCGCGCTTTGGACGGGGTTTCGTTTTCGATGCGCAGGGGGTCTTACTGGGCCATCATGGGCCCCAGCGGTTCGGGCAAAAGCACAATGTTGAACATTCTTGGATGCCTTGACCGTCCTTCGTCTGGAGCATATTGGCTTAACGGCGAGAATGTGGCAGAAATGGATGACAATGCGTTGAGCGACCATCGTTTGCGCAATCTCGGCTTTGTGTTTCAGAGTTTTCATCTGATTCCGCAACTGACGGTCAGCGAAAATATTGAAGTGCCGATGCTCTATTTGGGACTTTCTCAATCTGACCGCAAACGTAAGGCTGAAGTTTTGGCCGAACGCGTCGGCATGTCGCACCGCTTGCGTCACTTGCCGTCGGAACTTTCCGGGGGACAACGCCAACGTGTGGCGGTGGCGCGCGCACTGGCAAACGATCCTGCCGTTTTACTGGCAGATGAGCCGACTGGCAATCTGGACAGCACGACAAGCGTGCAGATCATGGGATTGTTCCAAGAGTTATATGAGCAGGGAAAGACCGTTATTCTCGTTACGCACGAGCCTGATATCGCCGCCTATGCAAAAGCGTGCATCGTGCTTAAAGACGGCGTCATCCTCTCGGTTACGGAGGAGGGTAAGTGAATCAAGTACGCTACTTCTGGCCTTTCATCAAACTCGGACTGTCCGACGTTTGGCGGCACAAAACGCGCTCGCTTCTGACCATGCTCGGCATGGTGTTTGGTGTGGGCAGCGTGATCGCCATGTTGGCTGTGGGAGAGGGAGCCAGCCAGCAGGCACTGGATTCGATTAAGCGGTTGGGCAGCGAGAACATCATGGTGATGTCGGTAAAACCCACTGAAGATGAAGGAACAAGCACGGGTGCGCAGCGAGGTCGTTTGGCGGTTTATGGATTGCTCTACGAGGACGAAAAAAGAATTCTGGAAACGGTTCCTGGGGTTGTGATAACCGTGCCGGCGCGCATGACGCGGCGCAACGCACGCCTAAACGAGCGTCAACTTGAAATGCGCGTGGTTGAAACGATTCCGGGGTGGTTTGAGGTTGTGCAGCGACCGATTCTTGCTGGACGGGTGCTCACTGCGAACGATATGCAGATGCGCGCCAACGTTTGCGTGTTGACCGAGCACGGGGTGCGACGGTTGCTGGCAGCCGAAGAGATGATCGGCCAGCGTATCCGGATTGCATCGGGTGTGTTTGAGGTGATCGGCATTGTGAAGAATGAAACGGGGGGTACGGTCCGAGCGCCGGACAGTGAGGCCGATGCTTATATTCCGATTACGACTGGAACAAAACTTTTCGGTGAAGCAAATATCCGTTACTCTGCGGGTGGCATGGAGGGAGAAAAGGTCGAGTTGAGCCAGATCATTGTAAAAATGTCAAACACAGCCGCTGTCGAACCGGGCAGCAAGGCCATTGAGGCCGTATTGGCCCGGTTTCATAAAAAAAAGGATTTCCGCATCGACGTGCCTCTGACATTGTTGCGCGAAGCGGAACGAACGAAACGAACGTATAATATTGTTTTGGGTGCGATCGCGGGAATCAGTCTGCTGGTAGGGGGAATCGGCATCATGAACATCATGCTGGCTTCTGTGACTGAGCGCACCAAGGAAATCGGCATTCGTCGGGCAATCGGCGCACGCCGAAGCCGGATCGTCGTACAGTTTCTTATCAACACCTGCGTTCTGTCGATCGGTGGCGGCCTTTTGGGCCTTTTGTTGGGAGTCGGCATTCCGTTCTTGATTACTGCCTTTACGGACATGCCGACCGTGGTGCAACCTTACAGCCTCGCGCTGGCTTTCGGCATCAGCGTAGGGGTCGGAATCGTATTTGGACTCTACCCGGCCATGCGTGCGGCTGCGCTTGACCCCATCGAAGCGTTGCGTCATGAGTGACCGGGGCCTCGAAACAACTGCGTTTTAGCGCGTCACTCGCCCGGCTCGAAATTCTTGCGTGACAAATTCAATAAAAATGTCACAATACGCATCTGTTCTTGTCCTATCGGAGAAACCCATTTATGAAAAAAGCGACGACAAAAAAGACGATTCAAACCGCAGCGGCCAAGAAGCCTCGCGTGCGCATCACTGACACGACCTTGCGCGATGCGCACCAGTCGCTTTGGGCGACACGCATGCGTACGGACGACATTCTCGCGATTGCCGACGAGGTAGACAGCGCGGGGTACTACTCGCTGGAGTGTTGGGGCGGGGCAACCTTTGATGTCTGCCTGCGCTTTCTGCGAGAGAACCCTTGGGAGCGTTTGCGCCAACTCAAATCGGTCTGTAAAAAGACCCCCTTGCAGATGTTGTTACGTGGCCAGAATATCCTTGGTTATAAAAATTATCCGGACGATGTTTTGGAACGTTTTATTGCGCTTGCGTGTGAGAACGGAATGGATATTTTCCGCATTTTCGATGCGCTGAATGACACGCGCAATCTCGAAAAGGCGATTCAGTCAGTTAAAAAGTACGGCGGGCATGCGCAGGGCACAATCTGTTATACCTACAGCCCAGTCCACACGGTGGAAAAGTTTGTGGCGATCGCAAAAGAACAAGCGGCCATGGGCATCGACTCCCTATGCGTAAAAGATATGGCTGGCATTCTTAGTCCGGCTGCAGCAACGGCATTGGTTTCCGCGCTGGTAAAATCGGTTAAGGTGCCGGTGCAAATACATTCGCATATGACCAGCGGCATGGCGGTCGCTATGTATCTTTCGGCGGTCAAAGCTGGCGCAGGCGCGATCGACACGGCTGTTTCGACGATGTCGGGCTTCTCTTCACAACCGCCCACCGAGACGCTGGTGGCAATACTCGAAGGGGAGGGCTACGACACCGGTCTCAATCACGCCGTGGTTGCTAAGGCCAACGCACATTTTAAGGCGCTGAAAAAAGTCCGCGAGCCTTCGTCTGGAGCCATGGAGTCCGTAGATGCGGATGTTCTCGAGCACCACATACCTGGCGGGATGATTTCAAATCTGCGCTCGCAACTTCAACAGCAAGGTGCTTTGGCCCGTTTGCCTGAAGTATTGGAAGAATTGCCGCAAACGCGCAAGGATATGGGCTATCCTCCGCTCGTAACGCCGACCAGCCAGATCGTGGGCGTTCAAGCGGTTCTCAATGTTTTGGCCGGTAAGCGCTACGAGATGGTGACGCAGGAGACGCGTGACTATGTCAAAGGTCTTTATGGGCGTTCGCCCGCGCCGATTGACTCAAAACTGTCAAAAAGCATCCTGAATGGCGAGAAAAAAGTGACCTGCCGTCCTGCGGATCTCCTCAAGCCAGGCTTGGCCGATGCCGCATCCCAAATGGACCCTAAACTGATCGAAAAGGAAGAGGACATCCTCTCCTACTGCCTTTTCCCGGAAGTCGCTCTGGGTTACTTCAAATGGCGTAAAACGCCAGCAGGTCAGCGCGACCCAATCCCGGCAGATGTGGAAGGTGCCGGTTCGCAAAAACCGATCGCCTGTAAACAGGTGGACACCGAACCGACCGTCAAGGCGCCGTACGCAGACGATACGCTGAAGTATGCGGAGATCGGCAAACTTGTGGCTGGCCTTGCGGGACGTTTGGGTCTTGCGGCAGGCTCGATGCCTTCTTTAGCTTCGTTGGCCGATTTGCCCGCCGGAGAACCTGCCGCATCGGCTGCGGCAACGGTTGCTGCGCCTGAGAAAGAAATAGAGGCGCCCGTGGCTGGGCCCACGGTGAATGCGCCACTGAACGGCACCTTCTACCGGTCGCCTGGACCAGGCAATCCGGAATTGGCAAAGGAGGGCGACAGCCTCAAGGCAGGCGATCCTCTCTGCATTGTAGAGGCCATGAAACTCTTCAATCAGATCAAGGCGGACAAGCCGATGAAAGTTGTCAAGTTTCTCGTTGCGCACGGTGCCGTGGTGGCCAAAGGCCAGCCGCTGGCTGTGGTGCAGTACTGAAAAGCCCTATAGGCGGTTCAGCATTTCGAACACGAGTCGCCCTGTGGTGAGTAGACTGTCGGCTGAAAGCTTGTCAAGCGAGTCTTTCGTAGTGTGCCAGTAGTCATTCTCGCCAGGGCGACTGCCGTAGTAAAAGTCGATCAGGTTGACGGCTGGATAACCGAGATCGAGAAAAGCTTGGTGGTCATCGTAGATGATGCCGTCAAAGAGGGTGATCTTGTTCCGGTCTCCTGTCGTTTCAGCCGCTTCCAAGGCAAGTACGCGCAGATCGGCGCTGCTGTTGCGCGGCAGGGTTATTTTCAGGTCACGGTCACCCACCATATCCATGAGGATAACAGCCTTGATTTTTGTGCGCGTGGCTTCGAGTTGCCGGGCGAGGTGCTTGCTGCCATGGAAGCCGTCGCGGTCGCTATAGGCGAACATACACTCCTCGCCATCAAGGAAAGCGCAGAGAAAATTGTATTTTTTCGGGCCGGCAGCATGCAGCGCGGCGGCAAGTTCGAGCAAGAGACCGGTAGAGGAGCCGCCATCGTTGGCACCTTGGAAGTCCGCGGCAATGCCTCGCATGGTGTCGAAGTGCGAAAGCAGGACAATCCACTCATCACTGTCGCCAAGTATTGTGGCCAACACGTTCGCAAACGGGCGTGAACCCTGTGGGGTTAGGTCTGAGAAACGGTCAATTTTCACATCAAGGCCTTGCTCAGACAATCGCTTGTGAAGCCAGATTGCGGCCTTTTCCGAACCCGCCGTGCCGCCGTCGCGCGGAGTACAGTCGTTCACAAAGGACGCAACGTGCATCAACGCATTTGTGGCTTGAGTTGCCGTAAACGTGAGGGGAGCACGGTCCGATTGAACTTCGGGCATAAACTTCTCGCCGCAACCGGCGAGAAGGCTGGCACAAGAAAGAAAGACAAGACTCTTCATGGCGATCAAATGACCGAGGGCGTTTAGGGCAGCCCGTCGTGACTTAGGGTTTAACGTTCCGACGACGGTGCCTTCCCGAGAAACCGGCAGAGGGCGCTTAAGGTTAATCCAAGGTAATTCCTAGCAACCCCAGCATCCGGTCGAGATCGTCGTTGTCATAGAAATCGATTTCGAGCATGCCCTTCGTGTGTTTGCCGTTGGCATGCGTCATTCCGGGAATGAGACGCACGGCGGTTCCAAAGTGCTTGTGCAGGCGGTCGGTGAGGTCGCGCACATAGCTTTCCGGCAGGTCTGGCTTAGCTGTGTGCCTGGATTCAACACCGGCGGAGGACTCGGCTTTCCGGCGTTGAATGATCTTCTCGAGCGTGCGGACGGTGAGGTCTTCGGTAACGCACTTGCGCCCGAGGAGTGTTTGTTCGGTAGCATTGCTCAGACCAAGCAACACCTTGGCATGTCCAGTCGATAGCAGTCCGCTGCCGACGAGTTGCTTGACCTCGTCGGGAAGATCAAGCAGGCGCACCGCGTTGGCCACGCTGGCCCGCGCCTTGCCGACGCGGTCAGCCACATCTTGTTGGGTGAGGTTGAAGGTCTCCGCCAATGTGCGGTAGCCTTCTGCTTCTTCGATAACATTCAGATCTTGACGCTGGATATTCTCAATGATCGCCATTTCCGCCGCCCGACGGTCTTCCGCATCGACGAGGATCACAGGCACTTTTGCAAGATGCGCTTCAATTGATGCGCGCAGACGTCGCTCGCCTGCGATGAGTTCGTAGCGCCCTTCCGCATTTTTACGGCAGATGAGCGGTTGGATCACGCCGTTTGCTTTGATGGAATCCGCGAGTTCGCGCAATGCGTCTTCGTCGAAGGTCTGACGCGGTTGCCAAGGAGAGCGGGCGATTTCAGCGACCGGCACGTCAAATACAATGTGTCGGTTGTCGCTTGGATTCGCGTGCTGTGAAGGCGTGGCGGCGACCACGGGGGTGGACGCGTCGTGCGATTGCGAGGAAGGCGCGTTCACCGACGAATATTGCTGCGGCGACACAGTGACGGCTGCCGGCTGTGGAGCCGGCGCCGGGTGGTGATGGCCGATTAGCGCGCCAAGCCCTCTTCCCAGTCCTGGCTTGGGATGTTTGTGCGTTACAGACGGTACGGGTTGCGGTTTGCTCTCTGACTTAGCCGATTTTTTGTGCACGGGCTTTTTTGTTTTGCTCATGGGTAGATCCCCGGTCTGTTGAGTCCTGCGGTTTCAGGAAGTCCGAACATCAGGTTCATGTTCTGGAGAGCGGACCCGGCCTGGCCTTTCATCAGATTGTCAATGTGGGCTACGATACGCAGCCGATTGACGCGCGTGTCAACACTGACCACGAGATTGCAGTAGTTTGTTCCGCGCACATTGAGCGTTCCGATGGCGGCGGTGCTGCCGTAGACACGTACAAAAGGGCTGTCCTTAAAGAAGTCGCGGTAGAGCGCCACAATGTCGGCTTCTGTCACTGCCGCGCGCGTCAGATTGCCGTACAGTGTGGAAAGGATGCCGCGACAGACGGGCACGACTTGAGCAGTAAAGGTGATCTTAATGTCGGTGCCAGCTAACAGGCTGAGTTCGCGCTCAACCTCGCAGACATGCTGGTGACCGGAGAGCTTGTACGCGTTCATCTGTTCGTAACGGGCGGGGTAGTGATAGGCCGCATTCACTTTTTTCCCGGCTCCTGAAACACCGGTCTTACAGTCGCAGATAATGCTGTACGGCTCAACGAGATGATGTTTCACGGCAGGGGCCATGCCGAGAATACAACTGCACGCAAAGCAGCCCGGGTTGCCAACGATGTCAGACGTTCGGATCGTTTCACGGTGCAGTTCGGCCAGTCCGTACGCGTTTTTCCCCAACAGGTCCGGAGCGGCGTGTTCGGGCTCCTTGCCGATGCGCTTGGCATAGTCGGCGTAGGCGTCAGCTGTGGTGAACCGGAAGTCTCCGCTGTAATCGATGATTTTCGCACCTTTGGCCAATTCGCCTTGTGCTGCCGACATACCCACCTTGTCCGGCGTCGCGAAAAAAACGACGTCGACGGGTTCGGCCGCATGCGGGTCATCAGTGGCCAGAATGGGCAAATCACAAAACCCGTCCAAATGGGGATATACTTTGGAAATGGGGACCCCCACGTCTTCGCGTGCGACGAGGGAAACCAGCTTCGCTTCGGGATGCTGCAATACCAATTCGGTGATGCCGATGCCACCATAACCCGTGGCTCCAACCACTTTGACTCGGATCATAGAAAGCCTTTCTTAATGAAAATGAAAGATAACTATACTAAAAAAACGCGGTTGTTTCAAAAGGTGTCTTTGATGAAATTGTAAAGGGTGCTATGATTTGAACCGATTTGGGATTTCTGTGTCGATGATGCGGATAACGAAACGAGAGGTTTATGCGTATTGAGTCGTGTGATTTCTTTGTGGTGGGAAGCGGTATCGCCGGCCTGATGAGCGCTTTATATCTGGCGCCGCACGGACGCGTTCTGTTAGTGACCAAAAAGAAGCTCGATGACTGTAACACCAACCGTGCTCAAGGCGGGATCGCCTGCGTTATGGAGGCGGTTGACAGTTTTGAGCAGCACGTGTCGGATACGCTAATCGCTGGAGCCGGGCTCTGCAATGAACAAGTGGTGCGGACCGTTGTTTCAGATGGACCTGCGAGGATCGCCGACCTGGAGGCTCTTGGGGTCATGTTCAATCCACGTGCGGACGGGGTGCCAGGGTACGATCTGGGGCGTGAAGGCGGCCATTCGCAGCGTCGCGTCTTGCATGCGGGTGATATCACAGGACAGCGCGTTGAATCGGTCTTGGTGGAGCAGATCCTCAGAAACCCCAATATCCAGACACTCGAGTACACCATGGTGATCGATCTGATCACAACGCGCTGGCTGAAGCAGTCAGGCGAAAACCGCTGTGTAGGCGCGTACGTGCATGACCAAACCACCGGAGAGATCTACGCCGTGCGCGCAGCGAACACGGTTTTGGCAACCGGCGGGTGCGGCAAGGTTTATCTGTACACCTGCAATCCCGATATTGCGACCGGAGATGGTATTGCGCTCGCATGGCGTGCCGGTGCAGCTGTTGCCAACATGGAGTTCATCCAATTTCATCCCACGTGCCTTTATCATCCGCAGGCCAAGCGTTTCCTCATCAGCGAGGCCGTACGTGGCGAGGGGGCGGAACTGGTCGATGCCGAGGGGCGTCCGTTCATGAAGAAATACGATGCCCGTGGCGCACTAGCCCCTCGCGATGTGGTTGCGCGGGCGATCGATACGGAAATGAAGCGCACGGGCGCAGCGTACTGCTGCCTTGATATCCGTCACAAGTCAGAGGCCTTTCTGAAGGCACGGTTCCCCAATATTTATGAGACCTGCTTCAGGTTTGGAATCGATATGGCGAAAGACCTGATTCCCATCGTGCCTTCTGCGCACTATTGTTGTGGCGGGGTAAAGGCCACCGTCGACGGGGTGACCTCTCTCCCCGGTCTTTATGCTGTCGGCGAGACCGCGTGTACGGGACTGCATGGTGCCAATCGTCTTGCCAGCAACTCTTTGCTGGAGGCTTTGGTGTGCGCCTATGAAACGGCGAGACGACTTATTAGCGATCCGCAAAGACTACCCGAACCGCTGCGCATACCCGACTGGCAGTATGGAACGGCTGTCGCCAGCGACGAGGCCGTCATGGTGGCACACAACTGGATGGAAGTCCGCACATGCATGTGGGACTACGTGGGTATCGTGCGCACCGATAAGCGCCTTGCTCGCGCCCGTAACCGCATTCGTAACCTGCGTCGCGAAATCCGCGAGTATTATTTCGACTATTTGGTCACCCCCGACACGCTGGAACTTCGTAATCTCGCGTTGGTCGGAGAACTGATCGTTCGCAGTGCGTTGCGTCGAAAAGAGAGCCGCGGCCTGCACTACACGCTTGATTATCCCGACACCAAACGCATCGCCCGCGATACGGTATTGCCAGGACGGAACGGCTAGACTGTTCATGCAGGGGGGGTATGCAGACAAGCGACTTCGATTACTCATTGCCGACCGAACTCATCGCGCAGGAGCCGCCCGCCGAGCGGGGATCCTCGCGCATGATGGTGTTGCACCGTGCGGACGGAAGGATTGAACACCGCGGCGTCTCTGATCTGCCGGAGTATCTGACGGCAGACGACCTTTTGATCCTCAACGACACACGCGTTTTCCCCGCCCGCCTGCAAGGTTTCTGGTCAGATACGCGAGGGGCGCTCGAACTGTTGTTGCTTGAGCCTTTAACGCTACCCGCTCATGCGGAAGGAGCACCTGAAATGGCCTGCTGGTCGTGTGTCAGTGGCTCGGGAAGGCGCGTCAGAACGGGACAACGGGCGTCCTTTGCAGACGGGCGCCTGGATGCGGAGATCCTTGAGCGTACGGGCGAGGGGGCCTGCACGGTACTTTTCCGGTCTGCTGTTCCTCTGATGGTCTTGCTCAACCAATATGGCCTGACACCCGTACCGCCTTACATTCGGCGCGATGGCGATGCATGCCAGGCGCGTCTCGACCGTGAGCGGTATCAGACGATTTTTGCTCGGGAAACCGGCGCTGTCGCTGCACCGACCGCCGGGCTTCACTTCAATGCGGGACTGTTCGCCGCACTTGAGGCAAAAGGGGTTCGCCATGCGACTGTCACATTGCATGTGGGCCCCGGCACGTTTAAGCCGGTTAAGACGGACACGGTCGAGGCACACCAGATGGATCCTGAGCGTTACACGATACCACAGGAGACCGCGGATGCGATTGCGGCTTGCCATGCCCATGGTGGACGGGTCGTGGCAGTGGGCAGCACGAGCGTACGGACCTTGGAAACAGTCGCGATGAATCACGGAGGTCGGATTGTCTCGGCCTCGGGAACCAGTTCTATCTACATTTATCCGCCGTACCGTTTTCGGGTGACGGACATGATGCTGACCAACTTTCACTTGCCGAAATCGACTCTGCTGATGATGGTCTCTGCTCTGGCAGGACGGGATCTGATTTTGGCCGCATATCGACAAGCGGTCGCGGAGCATTACCGGTTTTTCAGTTATGGTGATTGCATGCTGATCGTTTAGTAACGTCTTTTGTTTTTGGCGCGTAAGGAACCGTTGCGATAACGGAGGATGGAATGGGTCAGAAAGTCTTGGGCGTTGCAATTCTTGGAACGGGCGCGATTTCGAAGTTTCATGCTCGGGCTGTGGGGGATACCCCTGGTGCGCGACTGGTAGCCGTTTGCAGCCGCGAGAAAGTGCATGCGCAGGCCTTCGCATCTGAATTCAACTGCGAGGCGTTTGATTCGCTCGATTCCATGTTGTCTCACCCGAGTGTGGAACTTCTTGTAATCGCAACGCCATCCGGAGCGCATTTGGAAGCGGCTGTGGCGGCTGCGCGAGCCGGAAAACATGTGCTGTGCGAGAAGCCGCTGGAGGTCTCGCTGGAACGCGTGGATGCGATGATTCAAGCACATCGACAGGCTGGCACACAACTCGGATGTATTTTTCAAATCCGTTATACAAAGGCTTTGGAGCCGATCCGCTGCGCTTTGCGCGAGGGACGTTTCGGAACCCTCACCTATGCGGGCGTGTATGTTCCCTGGTGGCGGAGTGACGAGTATTATTATGCATCGTCATGGCATGGCACCCGGAAACTTGATGGGGGAGGGGCACTCATGAATCAGGCGATCCACATGATTGATTTGTTATGCGACGTTATGCCGCCGGTCGAATCCGTCTCTGCGTATACCTCTTCGATCGGGCATCCGGGAATCGAAACGGAAGATGCGGCAACCGCGGCGCTTCAATTCCGTGGTGGCGCAGTGGGGGTGATATACGGTTCAACATCCTCGTGGCCAGGCCAGGCCAAACGGTTGGAGATTAGCGGAACTGGGGGCACAGCAGTCCTTGTCGATGATAGACTTTCCGTTTTCGACTTCCGTGACCGACGACCCAGCGACGAACTCATTGCGGTAAGGGACCGGGACGTGGGATGTCAGACTGCGCACGGCGCAACCAATCCGGTGGCCATGACGCATGCTTTACATTCGGAGTGTTTTGAGGACTTTGTGAATTCTTTGCAGCGTGGCATTCCGTTTCAAAGTGATGGCTCATCAGCACGAAGAGCGGTTGCAGTCATTGAAGCCATTTATAAATCAGCCACGACGGGTGAAAGGGTACGTCTGTAATCAGATTGCCATAGATAGAAGCGTATTTCACCCGACAATAACGTCGCATAATATATGTTATGACAAGTAGAGGCAAGAGCTTTCTTCGGTTTTTTCATCCAATTTATAACGTAAGGTGTGCTCTTTTGCGGAGATCTGGGACAACTAATTGGTCATCATTCGCTTTAAAGCTTTAACACGCAGAGTGATGTCGGCCGCTGTCAGCCTCTCAAAGCGGTCCAAACTGAACCCCTCGACGCCGAACGAGGCCACGGCACTCGCGCATACAAGCGCTTCACGCATGACCCCTTCAGTGACGCGGCCAACATGCGCAAGGTACCCCATAAATGCGCCTGCATAGGAGTCCCCCGCACCGGTCGGATCAATAAGTTTACGCACCGGATATGCCGGCACAATAAAAATGCCTTTTCTCGAAAACAGCAAGGCACCGTGCTCGCCCTTCTTGATAACGACAAACCGGGGACCCATCTTCAGGATCACATCCGCGCAGTCACACAGATTCCACTTGTCGGTCAACATCCGCGCTTCGCCGTCATTGAGCATCAACAGATCCACACGTCGGATAACCTTCCGCAAGGCGGGCTTGGCAATCTCGATCCAGAGATTCATGGTGTCGAGCGCTACGAATTTCGGTCCCACGGCTTGATTGAGCACATGCAACTGCAGTTCGGGCTGTATGTTTCCCAACAGCACGAAAGGCGCCCGCATGAATGAGGCTGGCAACTTCGGCATGAACTCGGCAAAAACTCCCAATTCGGTCATCAGCGTCGTCCGTTCAATCATGTTGTCGTCATATTTGCACGCCCACCGGAAGGTCGGTCCTTCTTTGCGCTGAACCCCCTGCAGATCGATCCCGAAAGACTGCCAACGCTCGTCAAACGAGATCGGAAAGTCACTTCCAACCACCCCCACCGCACCCGTCTTGGCAAAAAAGGACGAAGCGACCGTGCTGAAAGGCAATGACCCCCCCATCAGGTTTTTCCGACCAGCTGTGCGCGTCATAATGTCATCAATACCGATCGACCCCACCATCCACACTTTAACTGCTGCGCGTTCAACTCGTTTCATTTCGGAGATTCCCTTTTCATTGTTTCAACATAACGCAAGAGGCCATCCACGGCTAAAAGATAACCATAGCCGCCAAACCCCATCACCTGCCCGACGCACACTGGAGCAGTCAAACTCTCATGTCGGAACGGATCACGTTTATGCGTGTTCGAGAGGTGAACCTCGACGGCAGGTAATCCGCACGCCGCGATCGCATCGCGAATGGCCACACTCGTGTGCGTGTAAGCGGCCGGGTTAATGACGATTCCGTCATACCTTCCGCAGGCCGCTCCGATCACGGCGACCAACTCCCCTTCCACATCGCTTTGAAACGTCTCGACATGTACCCCTTTTTCGGCGGCATACGCAGTCACTTTCTGCATGATATCTGACAACGTCTCAAATCCGTAAATCGCAGGCTCTCGGGTTCCAAGCCGTTTAAGATTCGGGCCATTCACCACTAACATGTTCATACTGAACCTCCCGGTCTGATTCCTCACACTTCACGGCACGTACGACGGTGATTGCATCAGAGGACACGGTTAAAAAACGTCCGTCTCGCGTTCTAACGGTCAACCGTCTGCGCATCACATCGCGTCCAATCACAAGCCCTTCAACGTCTTCATACTCACGACACGTTACAATACTGCCGTGCTCCGGCAAATGCTCACCCGCAATCCGATACTGTTCGTATTCGAACCGCAGACAGCACTTCAGCCTTCCGCAACTCCCGTTGATCGAAACAGGATTGAGCGACATCTCCTGCGATTTCGCCATGCGCACATTCACAGGCTGAAATTGATGTTGCCAGGAACAGCAGCATACAGCACGCCCGCATGGCCCGAGGCATCCAATTAACGCAGCCTCATCGCGAACACCCACCTGCCACAAATCCACATGAGTCTTGAAATCGCGTTGTAACTGTCCCACAAAGCGGCGCAAGTCGACCGGCACTTGTGCCGAATAGCGGATAAAGAACTTATCCCTGCCGTATGAGAAACGCGTGTGCAACAGCTTAACATGGCCTTTCTCGTGACTGACCGAAAGCAAGAACGCCTGCTTCGCTTTCTCGCCCAATTCCACGTTTTCCACAATTCGCTTCTCATCGTCAGCCACTTGCTTGCGCACGACACGGAAAGCGGGGACTTTTTCCTCGCTGCCTGCACTCTCATTAATGCCGAACAGGTCGAGCGCGACGCCAGTGTCCATCCCGTAATCCAACTCCACCATGCAGGCATCTCCCGGCAAAAGAGACAATGAGGATGCCACTCGACATACAAATACACCCTTTTCAGGCATTCTGATACGTGCGACAGTCAACATGATAAATCCTATACCACCGCATGGCTTAAACGATCCATGGCGTATGCCAGTACGGTCTCCTCCGATAGACTTTTTTCCATCTGCCTCGTCAGCTCTTCAACGGCATTGAGATTATAAATCGCTTTTGCCAATGTTAGACTGGCAGCACGCTCTTTCAAAACGGGCAATTTGCTGTTGTTGTAAACCAAAGCGTCATCTCCGCCAGCCCGCAATACAAAAAGATCCCGGAACCAACGCATCAGAGTGAGCAAAAAATCAGTCCGCATTTCACGATACCGTGCGCTGATTTTCGCATCGAATACATCGTCGTCCTCGTCGATTTTAGCGTCAACTTTACTTTCGTCGGCCACCAGCCGCGCGGCTCGGTCCTTGATGTCGGTCAGAACTGAAAACAGAATGTTGGACATTGCCAAGTTTTCAAGCGGATGCCCCCAGAGTGGACTTGCCAAAGTCTCGATGACCCGGCTCTTCCACGGTTCATCCAATTCGCGAATCTCGGCCAAGTCAATCCGCTGGCACCGCGACAGAATGGTAGGCAACAATTGTTGTGGCGTATCGGAAAGCAAAAGAAAGAGGGTCTTTGCCGGCGGCTCTTCCAGCGTTTTGAGAAAAGCATTGGCCGAGGCGTCATTGAGCCGATCCGCGCCCACGAGAACGCCCACTTTCCAGCCGCCAGCAAACGCGGTTTGTGTCACTTCGTGGATGAGTGTATCGCGGATCTGGTCGGCGCTGATAATTCGCGACTTCTTCTCAGGGAAGATCCAATGGATATCGGTCTCAATACGTTCGGTTACCCGCCGACACCCGTCGCAACTTCCACACGGCTTATCCTTATCAGCTTGGCAAAAGAGCGTCTGCAGAATACGCAACGCAAGTTCCATCGCTGCGCCGCGAACGGGCCCGACTATCAGATAACCATGCGCCGGGCGCCCTGTGGCAATAGCCCGTTTCACCATTTGGAAAGTGTCGTCTACGCGCATCAGCAATTACCCCCCATCAGCCGTAGAACAACGGCCGCGCGGATGTCTGCCGCAACCGGGTCTCGATCACCTTCTGTCGACAACACAACGAAACGCGCCGGCTCTTGTCGGGCCAGTTCTAAAAAACCGTTTCTGAGACGAACATGGAACGCGTCAGACTCGCGCTCGATACGGTCAGGCGAAGCGGAGGTCTGTGACTGCCGTGCCTGTAACCTTGCCCGGCTGGTTTCTGGGGAGACGTCCAATACCAGGGTCAGATCTGGCTTCAGTCCGTGCGTTGCAAAACGATTCACTGCCCGAAGCTCGTCTAAGTCGAACCCGCGTCCGTAGCCCTGGTACGCGAATGTCGAGTCTTCAAACCGGTCGCATAAAACCCAAGCGCCGCGCTCAAGTGCGGGGCAAATAAGCCGATCAACATGTTGGGCGCGACTCGCAAGGAACAGCAGCACTTCGGTTCGCGCCATAGGTTCTTCGCCCGCCCCATTGTGTTGCAACAGACCACGGATCGCTTCGCCGGTTGGCGTGCCTCCAGGTTCGCGTGTGAGCAACACCTCGATGCCCCGCTCCCTCAGGAAACCGGACAAAAGACGAATATGCGTGGACTTTCCGCTACCTTCGGGCCCCTCAAAAGTAATAAACTTCCCTTTTGACATAACTACAGCTTCTTGACTTTCTGTCCCTCTTTGGAGTCGCGCACTTCCCAGCCTTTCAAGGCGAGTTCATTACGAAGGCGGTCAGAACCGGACCAGTCTTTGTTTGCACGCGCCAAAGCCCGTGCCTGAACAAGGTCATCGATTTCGGCGGGCAGTCCCTCAATGTTCGCGGCGCGTCCAAAACGGATCAGGCCGAATACGGTTTCGAATACGTCGAACACCTTCAGAATCGCTGCGGCCTCCTCCGGCTTGAGCGCGTTCTGGTGCATTGCGCTGTTGCTTTCGCGCACAAGGGAGAAAAGCGCAGCGAAGGCCTCGGGCAAGTTGAGGTCATCGTTGACCGCCGCCACAAAGACGCTACGGATCATGTTCACCCAAGGAGGCAAGGCTCCCTCCGCTGCGGAACCAGCCCGCGCGGTCAGAGCGTCGACGCACTCGTCGATACGGGCCAAAGAAGTGCGCGCCGCGTCCAATGCGTCAAAGGTGAAATTGAGCGGCTGGCGATAGTGGCCGTTGATCAGCACATAGCGGATTTCACGTCCGGACCATCCTTTCTGCACTAGATCGCGCAATGTGAAAAAGTTTCCAAGCGATTTGGACATCTTCTCGCCATTCACGCGCAAGTGTGCACAGTGCATCCAGAAATTGACGAAGGGTTTACCGGTGGCCCCCTCAGCCTGCGCGATCTCGTTTTCGTGATGCGGGAACAGATTGTCGATTCCGCCAGTGTGTAAATCAAATGACTCGCCGAGGTACTTCATGGCCATAGCAGAACATTCGAGATGCCAACCAGGGCGCCCCCTACCCCACGGCGAATCCCAGACGACGTTGCCGTCGTTTTCATCCCATCCCTTCCAAAGGGCAAAATCGCCATAGCTTTCTTTTTCATACTCGTCTTGCGACACACGTGTTCCTGCGCGTAGGTTAGCAAGATCCAAATGAGCCAGCTTTCCATATCCGGGCAATTTCGAAACGCTGAAATAGACAGATCCGTCCTCCGACGTGTAGGCAAGTCCGCGTGCAAAAAGTTTTCCGATCAACGCCAACATTTCCGGGATGTGATCTGTTGCCGCCGGATAGACCTCGGCGGGCTGAATATTCAGGGTCTTTAGATCGTCGAAGAAGGCGCTGGAAAAAGGTGCGGTAAAAGCCTTGAGCGGCACACCCGCAGCCTTTGAACCACGAATCGTCTTATCATCAACATCGGTCAGATTCATTACCTGTGTCACACGAAATCCGTTAAACAACATCACACGTCTGAGGATATCCTCAAAGGTGTATGCTCGAAAGTTTCCGATGTGAGCGAAATTATAGACGGTCGGGCCACATGTGTACATCTTCACGTGTCCGGGTTCAATCGGGGTCAGTTTTTCTTTAATACGCGTCAGACTGTTGAAAATCTGCATCATCTTTTCTCCGCAAGAGCTTTAGTCACTCGGTTGCTGCGTCACAGTCGCCACCGCCATAGCGCTCATACCTTCGCGACGTCCGATGGCATCCATTCCCTCATTGGTCTTGGCTTTGATGGAAACGCAGGAAACATCCACACACAGTACCTCCGCCAGCCGTGTGCGCATTGCCGGAATATAAGGCGAAAGCTTGGGAGCCTCGGTGACTACGGTTGCGTCGGTGTTCAGAATACGCCACCTGGCTCGTGCCAAGCGTTCGACGACCCGCCCCAGCAACACCGTGCTGTCCGCATTCTTCCATTGCGGGTCTTTGTCAGAGAAATGTTGACCGATGTCTCCATCGGCCACGGCACCTAAGAGGGCATCACAGAGCGCATGAATTAACACGTCGGCATCCGAGTGCCCCTGGAGACCACGCTCATGCGGAATCTCGATGCCACCCAGTACCAAAGGTCTTCCCTCAACCAACCGGTGGGAATCGTAACCTATTCCAGTGCGTATCATGGGCGGTACTATACCCGATTTTCCGGGGCTGGACAATCCAACACCCACGGGAGTTTTGGTTGCGCACGGGCTCTGCCCACCGGGCTCATGTGAACGGACACCACGCGCGGCCGTCACGGGCGAGGAGGTCATCTGCCGCAGTCGGTCCGTTGGAACCAGCCGGATAGGTGTGTAACAAACATGCGTCTGGTTGATCGCGCCACGCGTCGAGTAGTGGTGTGAAAAGCTGCCAAGCCGCCGCGATGGTCTCATTGCGCACAAACAAGGTATGGTCATGCAACATGGCGTCCAGCAGCAATCGGGCGTAAGCGTCAGGCGCATCCAGCTCGTCGCCGAGGTCCGCATAGTTGAAGGCGAGCGGCAACTCCCCCATGCACAGCTTCGGGCCCGGGCGTTTGGCTTGCAAATGAAGACGCATGCCCTCGTCGGGCTGGACTTTCAGCACGAGGGAATCGGGAGCGGCCTCACCGAATAGCGTGTATGGAGATGGCTTAAAGACCAGCGTGATTGTACTGGTGCGATCTGAAAGACGTTTGCCCGAGCGCAAATAAAAGGGAACGCCTTTCCATCGCGGCGTGTCGATCCAGAGCCTCATGGCGGCAAAGGTCTCAATCGTCGACAACGGGTTAACCCCCTGCTCCTGACGGTAACCGAGTTGATCATTGCCCGCGACGTATTGGCCGCGAACGACGCACGTGTGGAGCGCATCGACGGGAAAGGCACGGATGGCTCGAATCAAGGCGAGCTTTTCCGCATGAATGGCCTCTGCGGTAAAAGTTGCCGGCGGCTCCATGCTGATGAGCGCTAACATCTCAAGCAGATGATTTTGAAACATGTCACGCAAGAGGCCTGCGTGCTCATAGTACCCCGCACGGTGCTCCACGCCGAGTGTTTCGGCGACCGTGATCTGCACGTGATCAATGTACTGCGCCTTCCAGACCGGTTCAAACAGGATGTTCGCAAAGCGAAGAATGAGAATATTCTGAACCGTATCCTTGCCTAAATAATGATCGATACGGAATATTTGATCTTCGCGGACGTACTTCTGGAGGAAAGCATCAAGTGCTGTGGCGGACGCGGTGTCTGAACCGAACGGTTTCTCAAGCAGCAGGTGTCGCCACGCGCCGTCGGCATCGCGCTCCTTGAGAAGTCCTGCACCCGCAAGACGGGCAATGATGGGCTGATAGGACGAAGGCGGGACGGCGAGGTAGTAGAGGCGATTGAAAGGTGCCGGCGTTTCAAGTTTGTCGAAAGCATCAAGGTGCGCAGCCAGCCGGATGAACGACGAGGGATCGGTCTCTGCCGCTTGCACATAGCTGATGCGCTCAAGAAAAGCATGACGGTCTTCCGGACTTTCAGACGGTAACGCGGTGGCGGCCAGCGCACGGAACGAGGTGTCATCGTAAGCGGAACGGCCGCACCCCACAATTCGCGAGGTGGCATGCAAGAGCTCGCGCGCGTGGAGTTGAAAAAGGGAGGGTATAAGCTTGCGGCGCGCGAGGTCGCCTGTGCCGCCAAAGAGAACCAACACGCAAGGTGCAGGCGCGACTTCCAGACAGAAACGAGGGGTCTTATGAGTTGTCTTCATGGCACAGTTTTGTCGCTCGGTGGGTGACCGACCCCTTTGCGCATCGCTTCCTTCAGTTCATCAAGATGTCCACTGAAGATATCTCGGGGCTGTATCTTGTATTTGGCACAAAGCGCAGCGGCCATGCCGACGACCTCTCCCATCATCCCGGTGGTGCGCATGACACGAACGGACCCCAGTGCCACATGCGTCACACTGATGTCACGGCCAGCCATCATCAGGTTGTTCACATTCCGGCTGTAGAGACACCGGAAGGGAATGGCATAGGGCTTGATGTCTCTGATTTCAGCGATGGAACGGAACGCCTGCCCCGGAAAATGCTTGAGGTTTTCGGGATGCGGGTAGTGGAGGTCCATCCCCCATGTGGTTGTTACGCAGGCATCTGGGAAAGGTCGTCTCGCTTCGATGTCCTGCTGACACAATATCACGTCTCCGAGCAATCTTCGGCTCTCGCGTTTCCCGCCGATATAGGAGACCCACGCCAACCTCCGACAGGCGAATTCCTTCTTATGGTGTGCGCTGTTCTTCAAAAACGCCCAATGACCGAAAGTGGCGCGCAACGCATGATCTCGAATCTGCTCCGAATCGGTTATTTGGTTCTTGTCCATTCCCGTCTCCCAGTCCCAATCACCGCGCAGCAGGGGTTTTGCAGTCTCGTCCGTGAATGCGAGCGCCCAGGGACAATCTGGAAACGACGACGGTTTTTCAGCGGTCTCGGCATACCATTGGACCGACACCCCCATCACTTGTTGGTCCGGCTCATCTGGAGCGAGTTCTTCTCCCGTCTCACGGCGCGACTCGCGTCCCATCCTGAAATCAGCTCCCGACAGAAAGCCCAACACACCATCGCCCGTACAATCGGCAAATAACGCCCCGCGGAAAAGCTGCTCGTCTCCCGTCAGGATGTTTCGTCCGATTACAGCGATCAGGGTCTTCATCTCTTTGCTTACGGCGATTGCCTGCGTGTTTAGAAACAGCGTCAGAGAGCTTTCCGCCTCGACCACATGACGTTTCTTTTCGTCTCCGTAGTTTGTGGCAGGGCCGGCATTGTGCTGTAACTTTTCGGGATTTCTTTGAATGATGTTCAGCACTTCCCGGCTACGGGCATCCTCCGGATTCTGTTTGGCGTCTCTCAGATTCCAGTAACCGACAGGGCCTATCTCATCGACCAAATCGCCTAACCGAGGATACGGCTGTTGATGGATTTTCCCCGACAAACCGACGCGGACCTCTGAACTGTTGTTGCCTCCCAGCACGGGGCGGTCTTGGATCAGCGCAACTTTGCATCCCAAACGCGCGGCACTCACCGCCGCACAGCAGCCAGCTATTCCCCCCCCTATAACAACCAAATCAAAATAACCCATGTCGGCAGGACCGGAAGAAGGGCCGCGAATCTGACGTCGGAATAGCGACAGCGCTTCGCCGCCATCCGGCGGTGTCAAAGAGGTGTCCGAGGACAGCAATACAGCATCGCACCTGCCGTTGAAACCAGTCAAGTCCTGCAGTGCCAATGACACTATGCCACCAGGAATCTTGACCGCGCCACCAGACTGCCAATGCCAAGAGTCTCCTTCTACCCCGAAAACCATATCGAGCGGCTGGCCGTTTACGCTCAGCTTGAACTTTCCCGGTGCCTCATGTGAAGACCAGCGAGCCACCCAGTTGTGCGTACGTACCCAAACCCGGTATGTCCCAGATACGGGCACAGGAATTTCTGTGACAGCATCAGCAACGGGAATTCCTAGACCATGCGCCATCAGATAGGAGGAGCCCATCACTCCCGCCGATTGCTGGTCAACGACCCACCCGCCACGTTGCGAGAATGCCTCGGCCTCAACGAGCACAGTATGTCCACAGGCGACACCCGCCAGACAGACCAAACCAACCGCAGCAAGTTTTCTCATCGTGGGACCCTCGCAGATGCAACCCTTAATGGGTACGCGTATCAACCCGTAGGTCTCCATTCAGAACGCAACCACGGGCAAAGCTCCCGCCTAACCAATCCCTTACTATGGATTACTCGTGCTGCGCTTCTTACCCGATCTCGTGACCGGCTTCTTGACCTGCGGGACACCTTCGGGCACCTTTGTTTCCTCTTTCGACAACATTTCAGCCTGCTGTGTACGTAAAGACAACTCGCCCCGCATCCGGAAGACTAACCCCTGATTGTCTTCCCCTACACTCGCCTCAATCACGCCTTCGGTCAGCATGCCGCGCAAAAGTTCTTCGGCCAATGTGTCTTCCAGAAAACGCTCCACCGCGCGTCGCAACGGACGCGCACCTAATGCGGAGTCGAATCCTTTATTGACCAGAAACTCCGTTGCCTGATCGTTCAATTCCAGCCGGATCGACTTCGCTTCCAGCCGTTGCCGCACCTTAGCCAGCTCGATACCTAGAATCTGAACCACATCCGCCTTATCCAGCTTTTTAAAAACGATCAGATCGTCGAAACGGTTGAGCAATTCCGGCTTAAACACCAGCTTCGCGGCATTGATCATCTGGTCGCGCAACCGCCCATAATCATTCGCGCCACTCTCGCGGACAAAACCGAGCCCCTGCCCCTGCTTTGCGTAGTCGAAACCGAGATTGGAAGTCAGGATCACCACGGTGTTCCGGAAATCCACTTGCCGGCCAAGACTGTCTGTGAGCCGACCTTCTTCCAGTATCTGCAATAGCATGTGCATCACGTCGGGATGAGCTTTTTCGACCTCGTCGAAAAGAACAACGCTATAGGGACGCCGCCTGACGCGCTCGGTGAGTTGCCCTCCCTCTTCGTGTCCGATATACCCCGGCGGCGATCCGATCAGGCGTGAAACCGTAAATTTCTCCATGTATTCCGACATGTCAATCTGGATCAAGGCCTTGCTGTCCCCGAACATCTTTTCAGCCAGCGCCTTGGCCAACAGGGTTTTACCTACTCCTGTGGGCCCAAGGAAAATAAACGACCCGATCGGCCGCTTGGGATCTTTGAGATCCGCTTTCGAACGACGCAAAGCACGCGCCACCGCCTGGATCGCCGGCAACTGTCCGACCACCGCCTCTTGCAAATCTTTTTCGATGTTGAGCATGCTCGCCAGTTCGGTCTGACTCATACGTTTGATCGGCACGCCCGTGATATGCGCCACCGTCTCGGTCACATCATCCGTCGTCACCGGCAAGGCCTTCTCCGCATGGTCGGCTTTCCATGTGGAGACGATGGATTCAAGGTCCTGTTTAGCCTTGCGCTCCTCATCACGCAACGACGCCGCCTCCTCAAAATGCTGATCGCGGATCGCCACATCTTTCTTCTGCCCGAGTTCGCGGATACGTTGCTCGTACTCGCGCACGTCGGGTGGCCGTACCGCCACCCGCATTCGCACACGCGCACCCGACTCGTCGATCGCGTCGATCGCCTTATCTGGCAACTGCCGTCCAGGCTGGTAGCGCGCCGTCAGTTTTGCAGCCGCCTCAAGCGCTGAGGCCTCGTAGAGCACATTGTGGTGTGCCTCATACCGAGGCGCGAGGCCTTTTAGGATCGCAATCGTTTCTTCAATCGTCGGCTCGTCCACCCGCACGGTCTGAAACCGCCGCTCCAACGCCGCATCCTTCTCGATGTGCTGGCGATACTCATTCAGCGTAGTCGCGCCGATGCACTGCAACTCCCCGCGCGCCAAGGCAGGCTTGATGATGTTCGCAGCGTCCATAGCACCCTCAGCCCCACCCGCGCCGACAATGGTGTGCAGCTCATCCAAGAACAACACGATGTTCTTTTCACGCCGGATTTCGTCGACCACCGCCTTGATGCGTTCCTCAAATTGGCCGCGGTATTTCGTGCCCGCCACAAGAAGTGCCATGTCCAGTGCGATCACACGTTTATCGCGCATGCGCTCGGGCACATCGCCCATGATAATCGACTGCGCCAAACCTTCCACCACCGCTGTCTTTCCAACACCGGCCTCCCCCAGCAGCGCCGCATTGTTTTTTGAGCGTCGGCACAGGATCTGGATCACGCGCTCCAACTCACTCTTACGCCCCACCACCGGATCCAACTCGCCCTTTTTGGCAAGCTCTGTCAAATCACGCCCGAAAGCATTGAGCGCAGGTGTTTTGGGACGGTCTTTTCCCCCGGCACCTTTCTTTTCGGCATCACCCAACTGCCGTGCCGGCACCGCATCCTGCTGCCCGCCAAAGGGAATTCCGTCAGGCCCAGTTTCATCGGGAGATTCCTCACTGTACCCGGAGTCCTCTTCCATCCCTTCAAGACAGCGCCGGATACCATCCACCAACTCGTCCAGCCGCACATTCAGCGACTGTAAAACCTGTGCGGCCACACCTTCCCCTTCGCGCAGCAGCGCCAGCAAAAGGTGCTCGGTTCCCGCCAGTTGTTGCTGCATGGCGTGCGCCTCGGCGACCGCCAATTGCAGCACTTTCTTGGTGCGTGGCGTGTAGGGCAACTCGCCTTTGGTCTTGGTTTCTCCTCCAAAACCGACCATGCGCTCAACAGCAATGCGAACATCGTCTAACGCCACGCCAAGCTCTTCCAACACTTCAACCGCCACACCTTCACCCAACGCCACTAATCCCAACAACAGATGCTCCGTGCCAATGTAAGGATGGTTGAAACGGTCAGCCTCACGGGCCGCCAGTTGAATCGCGCGCTGAGCGCGTGCCGTAAAATTCCCAAATCCGTTCATTATGACCTCAACATTTCAGCTTCACATTTGCCAACTTGCGGCTCAAGAGCCCAGCTCGCATCTCGTCGCGCTCATCCGACATCAATGCAGCATCCATCCCAATTTGCATGTGTCCGGGCTGCATCAGCAAGATCAGTTTGTCCACTTCCTGTACCTTCAGACGCGTGAAAAGCCCTAGCGACGCGCCTAAACGCATCGCCGACAAAAACTCCAAGGCTTCCACCGTCGACAACAACCGCGCGTTCTGCAACACGCACAACGATCGGGCCAAACAATCAACCAGCACCAGGGGCGACTCTTGGATCAATCGCACGCGGGCATTGTATTCTTGGCGGACCACTTCTTCGCTGATACGCATCACGCGGAGAACAATCGCTTCTTCATCGACACCGAGCGTATCCATGTTAGAAATCTGGTAAATCTGTCCTGCCGCTTCAGATCCCTCGCCGCCAATCCCTCGCACCAGCAGCCGCATCCGCTCCAATCCACGCACTACGGCCTCGATCTCGCCCAACAACCGCAACCCGAGCAAGTGCAGCATCGTGCCTGCCCGCAAACCGGTTCCCACGTTGCTGGGGCACGCAGTCAGGTATCCCAAGCGCGGTGACCAAGCATAATTGAGGTGCCTTTCCAAAAGCGTGTCGAGCGCATCGGCTCGTCTCCAAGCCGACCGCATATCGAGTCCGTCTGAAAATCCCTGAATGCGCAGGTGATCCTCTTCATTGACCATGACACACACCGGACTTTTCTCGGCATAGGCAATGCCACCGCCAGCCGCACGCTCCAGCAAATCCTTGCTGATTAAGTGCGATTCGCGCAGCATATTGAGATGCTGTTCGGCAAACGAAGTAACCGGCTTCAAGGTTAGCCCGGTTTTTTCAGCCGCCAGCGCAGAGCGAACTTTTGCAAAAACACGGTCGCGGTCACGCTCGGTTGCCCAATCCGGGAAACGCTCGTCCTCGAGGTTGCGTGCCAACCGCACACGACAGCTCATCGCAATGTCGCCAGTTGGCACACTCCGAGTCCTTTTCGAAGGCGCGTCCACATCAGGTGTCATCCTCATTGTGGCGAACCTCCTTTTGCTGTCTCGCTCCCATTCAGTATACTGAGTTGGTCACGCAGCGCGATCGCCTCTTCATACCGCTGTCCCTTTACAGCATCTTCCAGCGCACTCGCAAGCTGTTGCCGGTGCCATGCGGCTCTGGCTTTTTCAGGCGTTTTCCCCGTATGTTGCGTCGCACGGTGCAAATCAACTATTGCGGTGTCCAGTTCCTTGGAAAAGGCCTCGTAGCAAGCCGGACACCCCAGACGAGACCGTTTGCGGTACTCGTCGCGGAGTATCCCGCATACCGGACATGCAGGCTCCTTAAGGTTCAGAGACCGCCCCACGATTTCGAACGCGGCATCCAGAACCATGCCCATCAGGGGCACACCGGCACCCCCATTTGTCTCACCAAGTGACGGAATCGGGGGCGACACATGAGGCGTTTCACGGTGCGCCTCTTTATCGGCACAGTCCTGACAGACAAAGAATTCCTGCATTTCGTCCGCAACAGATTTACGGATAACCGTCGCGGCATCAGCTTCATGACACATTTCACATTTCATTGTTTAGTCCAACATCCGAGAAATAGTTTATCAGAAACCGGGTGTGCCCGCAAACCCGTACACACCTGCCTGTCGCGCTATTCGCCAAACAACCATCAGGAAGGCTCAGAGCTTGTCAAAGCCTTATCAGGGGCGACCATTTGAACCAGCTTCTTTTCGGAAAGATGCATAAGAAAACGGTTGATTTCGTGCTCGGCAGACACTTCATCCACATCATACTCTTTGAGCATCGCAACGAGCAGTCCCGCTTTCGTTGCAGGGCTTTCCAGTTTTCTCCAGAACCAAAGAGCCGTCCCATTAAGGCAGAACATCTTCGACTCGCCTGCATGAAGCACAATCAAAAAATGCTCCCCGGCAATGGTCCTCAGCACGACGTCGTCTGCTCGGCGATACTGTTTATGGTCCATAAGCGCTGTCGTCTCCCATTTGGGCATCCGCCCTGCTACGGCGTACGGTACAACTCGATTCTGTAGAAACGCTGGCCCTCTTCGGGCACAAATGGTACCTCAACCGATTTTATCGGCCAGTCTCCAGATATGGCGGACCAGGACCAGGCGTCTCCTTTGACCGTGCGCCAAGGCGCTTGAACCCAAGTGTCCTCTCTGAGATCTGGGCTTGTCATGATGCGATACGTCACCCCGGCAATCGGCTCAAATGAAAGTCCGAAAGCCGGTGCGTCACCTGCCACACCGGATGTTCCTACAAGCGACAGGGACCGGATGCGAAGCCCACGACTCATGTGGCTTGTCCCGGCCATTACCTCTTGCCAGGTGGGGAAACCGTCATGGTCCGGATCCGTGAGGTCCGCGTAAGCATCATCCGTCAACCCTTGTTCGAGAAGCCATGCTGTCGGTGAGCCTCGTGCCGTACGTCCCGGGCGAATAAAGATCGAAGGATCGCCCAGCATGGTCATATGCCGTAACTTTGCGGACATGCCGTCGCCCAATGCAGCGAACGCACCTTGCCACGCATCGCCCAACCGCAATGCCCCTGCCGCAATCCGAGAACAAAACGCATCTGAAAAAACAGCCGCCTCCGGCGTCGTCATGTATCCCGCCGCAGACACCACCGCCGCAAAGCCAGAGGACGGATTACGCACGCCGGCTTCGGCGATGGACTGCACTTGCGTCCTCAGGTCAAGCAGTGTCCACCGACCCATGCGGCAGCCCAGAAGCAAGGCCACCGGCGCGAAAGGCCAAGTTCCCTGCTGCAACGTTGTTGCGTTGAAAAGCTTGTTTAGTCCAGAATTACCCGCGATCGTATCGCTCGAGTGCCCTGTAAAATAAAAAAAGCCTGCGCCTTCGTTCAATTCGTAATGCACGCCCGTCTCATAGTACGTGTCTTTCCAAAGCGAGCCCAAATAACTCTGGTCGGTGGCAGGGAAAAAGGTCTCTGGCACCCAGTCCACCTGGCTGATCTGTGCAGCGGCGCCCCCTGCGATACCCACAAAGTTTGCATACATTTCGCCGGTGTTCTGCCAGTCTGCCGCGACAACCGCCTTCTGTTTCCATGTCGCGGTTAGTTCGTAGCGGATGGTTTTGTTGACCATGGCCGTCAATTCATTGGCGTTACGGGCGATGAAACGCCCGACCGCGACTTCCGGCACAGCTCCCCCCGTCGCATCGCCTAGCCCTTGGTCGTTTGGCAACATCAATGCGGCCGAAGCCGAACCTTCAACTTGCGAGATCAAATACAGCGGGAACAAAGCAGGGTAGAGTGGCGATTCGTTGAGCCGGAACACCTCTAGCTTATAGTCGCTCCCACCATGCCCGGCAAAGAGCAGGTAGCGCAAGGATCGCTCGGCTCCACTTTTCATGCCAGCCGAGCAGAACCTCCGGAAGGCCTCTGGGTTCACCAGCCCATCCGTGAAGGCATTGTAAAGTGACTCCGCGTCGATTACACGCGTCTTGAGTCCTTGCGCATTCCTGAAATCCGACAAAGGCTTCACAGCTGTGGCAAAGCCGTCGATCCACCGCTGCGGGGGAATGACGATCGCCAGTTCCGGCATCGCTTCGGGGGCAGACCAGTCCGTGTCGCGCACACCACTCACCGCCGGCTCGAAACAGCGCCCCGATGCGGCATCGAACACGGCATAGCGTTCTGTGGCACCTCCGCAGGCGAACGCCGCACGCCACATTCCATTCGTATCCAGCCGAACCGATGTCTCTAAGAGAAGCGTGGGCGTTTCCGGATCGGCGATATGCCAAACGCAGGGGTTATCTGTCAGAAGTCCGTCAACAGCCACCGTCGGCTCTGTGCCACCTGAACAGATTAAGGCCTGGATATCAGCCTTATAGACACGTGGATACGTCACGACCACATCCACCAGCATGAAATCCGAAACGGCCGCTGTACCCCACGCATTTCGCACGGACAGCAGAACCGATTCCTCTTTCGCCACGCCCGCCGGAACCGCGTAGTCAAAGGTCACAGCCTGTTAACCCGACCAGCTGCGCGTTCCGCAACTGGTGCCGTTGATCAGAATTTCGCAGACGTGTTGATCCGGCGTGGTGAACTCGCGATAGGAGGCAAGCGAGACGCGCACGTTAAGCCCGGTCGCAGCGGCCACACAATACCCCGGCATAAGGAGGGTCCGGCTTTGCGTGCGGACACTTTCTGATGCTGAGGCAGGCACCCACTCGCCGAAGTTGAGAACATTGGTGAGCGTGCCAGCTGAGCTGCGCCGGTCACGTGGGTCGTAGGGCGCAAGAAAGGCCGGACGATAAGACTTGGAAAACATGAACCACCCATTTGTTGAAGAATGGCTCACAGGCGCTGCTCCAGCCGTTTTCATCAAAACACCGTGTCCGAAAGCGAGCCAGTAAACATTTTCTGGGGCAAATAGCTCCTCTGTCGGCACACCGTAAAAATATAAAGCCTCACCATCCGTCATCCATGCGACGGGGCGTTTACGGCAACTTAAGGATAAACCGCCGACCGCCAGCGCACTGCGTACCGTGCGCTCACGTTCGCCCGACGCCTTCGCGATCTCTGCCACGGTCACACGGTATACGCCTTCGTCTCGCACGCCGAGCCTCACACGGTCAGCGGGAAAGCGTTCAGACCATGATACGACACGCTCCCCTACTCCGGTCCAGTGCTGCCCTGCCAAGCCGTTCACCACAGACACCAATACGGCCGCGACAAGCGCTCTATAATGTAGGCACGCCATTTGTGATTAGGGTACCAAATTACTCTGGGGCAAAATAGCGAAAACGCGGTTACATACTCCGGTCGCTTCATGTATAATGTCCACAAAAGAAGGAGACCTGCCATGCTCAAAACCGGAATCCTCAACCCCGCTCTGAACAGCCTGTTAAGTCGAGTGCGCCACACCAATACAGTGGTGATCGCCGACCGAGGGTTCCCCTTTTGGCCCATGATCGAAACCGTGGATCTTGCCCTCGTGGACAACATCCCCACCGTGCTGGATGTGCTGTGCGCCATCCGGAAAAATTTCGTAATCGGACGCGTCTCGATGGCGGAGGAGTTCATCAAGAACAATACGGCCGAGACACAAAACCGCTTCCGCACCGCACTCGAGGGGCTGACGCTTGATATCGAGCCGCATATCACCTTCAAAAAGCGGGTGCCAAACGCGATCGGTCTGATCCGCACAGGCGACACGACCCAATATGCCAATGTTATTATCGAATCCGCTTAACGGATTTGTGGAACACGTCCCATGCGCCAGACGTAGCCAAACGTCAGACCATCCACGGCGGACGTGAGGAACGCTGTTTCGTTTTTCCGCCTATCACTCCACGCTTAGGGCCGCCACCTTCGTGGTGGTGATCATGCCCGAAGGCGGGCTTTCCGCTGCGTGCCTTGTGTTTATCGACAGACGGCTGAATAGGCCGTTTCGGGTGATCCCCGGCAGTCGTATCTTGTTGTGGACGGCGATCACGTTCGATGGGCTGATCCTGGCGCGACGAACGCTCACTGACGTCCTTCTTGCCGTGCTCAATCCGGAAATCCGACTGGCGACGTCCTTGGGAACCGCCTCCACGAGGCTGTGAGCGTCCGGCATTGGCCGGATGGCCACCCTGACGGCGTTTACCCTGAGCCCATGACGGGCGGGGCAATGAATCGGGCACGCCTTTACCTGCGGCTCTTTCAGCCCTTTCGGAGCGGAACTCGTGCGCGCTGTCAATTTCAATTCCTTTTTTGATCAGCCGCTCGATCGCCCGCAGCAACCCACGTTCCTCCGCGCTGACAAAAGAAATGGCTGCACCCGATGCACCGGCACGGGCAGTGCGCCCGATGCGGTGCACATACGATTCTGTCTCTTCGGGCAGATCAAAGTTGATGACATGCGTAATGCCATCCACGTCAATTCCACGCGATGCGATATCTGTCGCAACCAACACGCGCACATTTCCTTTACGGAACGCGTTCATTGCATCGGTGCGTGCCCGTTGCGTCTTGTCGCTGTGGATCGCTTCGGCACGGATGCCGACTTGCTGGAGTTTCCGCTCGATGCGGTCCGAGCCGTGGCGAGTCCGCGCGAAAACAATCACCTTCTCCATCTCAGGGCGTGTGGTCAAGAGCTGGATCAACAGGCTGTCCTTGTTCGGCTTGTCCACAAACATGATCTTCTGGTTGATCTTGTCGACAGTCGGTTGATCGGGAGAGATCGTGACATGCGCCGGGTTCTTGACGATCGACATCGCGAGACGCATCACGTCCGGCGAAAGCGTGGCAGAAAAGAACTGCGTGTGGCGCTCTTCCGGCAACGCGGCGAGAATCCGCTTGATATCGGGCAGGAACCCCATATCTAACATACGG
>CAYZQL010000002.1:0-43711 GCA_964480555.1 uncultured Lentisphaeraceae bacterium
GCTCCCGACCTCGGTGAAGATCAGCCGCGACATGCGCCGCGGCATCCTCCAATACGTGCGCCGCCACGGACTGTGGGGTCTCCACATCATTGAGGGCCGGCAGGGCGAACAGAAGCTCATCCGCATGAAAGACTGGGGCTGCACCGGCATCTTCGGACGGCTCTATACCCCGGAATTGGTCGAAGCGGCCAGTCTGACCAAAGTTCCGCAGGTGCTCGTCGATCCGGAGGAGGATGTCCAGTCGAAGAACCACCCGCTCGCACGTCACAGCATCGTCAGAAGCGACACCGTTGCCGTCGGACAATTGGCGGCGGAATATTTTCTTGAGCGCAAATTCGCCCACTACGCCTATGTCGGCGAAGTGCAGGGCGTGTGTTGGTCCGTGCGACGCGGCGAGGCGTTCGCCGAGGCTGTCCGCGAAGCCGGCTTCGACTGCCGCGTCTACGGCCCGCTGACTGCAGCGGAGAAAGAAGATGCGGGACTCGAACGCACGCGGCTTTGCGCCTGGCTGAGCGCCCTGCCCAAACCCGTCGCGCTGCTCGCCGCCATGGACAACCGCGGCAGGCAGGTTATGGACGCCTGCGCGTGGGCCGGGCTCGCCGTGCCGCGCGACATCGCGGTGCTCGGCGTGGACAACGACGGCGACCTGTGCGAGACCACTACCCCGCCGATGTCCAGCATCCTGCTCGACGCCGAACGTGCCAGCTACGAGGCGGCCCAGCACCTCAACGACCTGATGCGCGGCGTCACGCGCAAGCGCAGGATCATCACCTACGGCCCCACCCAAGTGGTCTCGCGGCGCTCCACCGAAACCACGCAGATCGCCGATATCGTGGTGGTGCAGGCGCTGGAGTTCATCGCGGTGAACGCCTGCTCCGGCATCGGCGTGCCGGATGTCGTGCGCCACATCCGCGCCTCGCGCCGCTTGGCCGAACAGCGTTTCCGGCAGCAGCTCGGGCGCACCATCCTCGACGAGATCCGGCGCGTGCGGATCGAGCGCGTCTGCACGCTCCTCAGGGAGACGAACCTGTCCATCGGCGAGATCACGCGCACCTGCGGCTTCGATTCGGAAAGCCATCTCGGCACGGTCTTCCGCCGGCGTTTCGGCTGCGCCATGCGCGACTACCGCAAAGCACGGTAAGCGCTTTACGGAACATCCTCCGGGAACGCCGGGCGGGATTTCGCGGGCATACTCGTGTGGCCAGGGAGCCCCCTCAGCGACCCGCTTTCGCGAAATTTTCCGCTGCAAACGCCCAGTTTATCCTCTTCTCCAAAACAAAACGGCCTTCACCTAATCCGCCCGCCAATTGCTGAGCCCCTCGGAAATCCACTGGACGATCTGCCGCAGGGCGATGTAACCTGTTCTTATCGGCCTCGGGGTTGACTCGTTTCGCCCCCCGCACAATATGGGAACCGGCATGTCGCCAGGGAAGCCTACGGGATGGCATTGAAAAAGAAAAATGAAGTGAACGTGCTTGTTTTCCACACTTCCGTACGGTCCTCGTGGCGTGACACCCTCTCCGGCATATATCGCTATGCGCGACCGCATGGTTGGCGGCTGCAGGTGATTGAACATGAACCGGACCGGAAATCAATTCGTGAACTTCTCAAATTCTGGCATCCGGATGGTGTCATTGCCGAGGGCGGAATGGACGAAAAGGGTGCGTTGCGGCCAGACACCTTTGGAAAGCTTCCTGTCGTATTTCTTGTCTGTAATCCTAAAAACCTCAAGAAGTCTTCCATCCGTGTGAACCACGATTCCGCTTCGCTTGGTCGCGTGGCCGCGAAAGAGTTCCTAACCCTCGGCATGGCGTCTTACGCATTCTTTGGATTCACGGAACTGTTTTGGAGCGATGAACGCGGTAGAGGTTTTTGCGAAGCACTGGCGTTGAATGGTCGGAAAGCCGAGGTCTTCACACGTCTTTTTCCCGAGTCGGGAAAGCAGTCGCGCGAAAAGGGGTTTCGCGACCGTTTCTCCGCTTGGCTCAAGACGTTGCCGAAACCGTGCGGTCTATTCGCGGCGAATGACCTTTTGGGCGAAGAAGCGCTGAACGTCTGCCGTCTCACCGACATCAAGGTTCCGGCCGAGATTTCCGTTCTGGGCGTGGATAACGACGAACTCGCTTGTGAAAACACCGTTCCCACGCTTTCGAGCATCCGTCCAAATTTCGAGGAAGCCGGCTATCTCTGCGCCTCGCTTTTGGGTGAACGTTTTACCCCCGAGAAAGGCGTTGCCGGGGAACCGTACCGCCTTTTTTCCGCTGACAACATTGTCCGTCGACAGTCCACCCGTCGTCTCCCGCGTGCGAATGCCGCTGTTTCCAAGGCACTGGAAATCATCCGCCTCAAGGCCTGCTCAGGCCTTCGCCCAAAGGACGTTTTCGTGGAACTTGATTGTTCACGCCGTCTTGCCGAACTGCGTTTCCGTGAACTGACCGGACACTCCGTACGGGACGAAATCGCTTCGTTACGCCTTGCCCGTGTGAAAGAACTGCTTACTCTGAAAGATGTGCCCATCGAATCGATCGCCGCCCGATGCGGTTGGAAGTCAACCGCGCAGCTCCGAGTCCTTTTCCGTTCCGCAGAAGGCGTCTCCCTCCACGAATGGCGCGCGAAGCGGCTGAAAGCGCCTCTTCTGCATTGCGCTAAATAGATGATTGTTTTTGCGTGATATAGACGATACGTTATTGCGACCGGGCCGCCGGGTCTGGTAAAATATACGAAGTAACGCAAGGTGTCGTTCCTCGCTGAAGAGCATCCAACGACGAACAAAGAGAGAGGCGACCAACCAATGAAATCCACCGTTCTGTGCGGGAAGCCCGCGTGGAGGTTTTTTTTTGTGGCGTTTGCCGCGTGTTTGGCGGCGTGCGCTTGGGGTGAGTCGGCGACGGCCATTCCGTCCGAGGCCCATGTCTGGTTCGGGACGATTGACAGCGATTTCAACACCGCCGGCAACTGGAAGATCGGTCAAGACGCGGCGACGCTGCCGCCCGACAAAGACACGATGGTCGCCTTTACCAACATCTCGGGCAAGGTGACGTTTTCCGGCGATGCCGCGGTGTCGAACGTGTGGGTGTCGAATGGCAGTCCGGTTTTCGATCTGCAGGGGCGCTCGTTGAACGTGCAAAGATGCATTTATCTTTGTACCGTGCTTTCTTTTAAATATCCGACCGTTACGTTCACGAACGGCGTTGTAAACAGCGGATCGAATTTTCAGGTCAACTACGGACCCGCTGATACTGCATGGTTTTACGGCAAGGCTGTTGTGTCGGGTCCGGGCACCGAATTGAACGTGGGCGGCGCGACCTATCTCCAAGGCCGCGGAACGAGTATTACCGTCCAGAACGGGGCTTTGTTTTCCTCGGCAGGCATCGTCGACGTCAGTTCAAAGGCCGAAGGGACCACGTTCGGTATACGCGACAACGGTTCGACGGCAAATTTTACGCATGGCTTTTCGATCGGCGGCAACAATGCTGTATTGAAGATTTCCGACGGCGCGGTGCTGAACGTTTCGGGGATCTGCTATACCAGTTATGGGAATCGCAACAGCATCGGACGCGATGGCGCGAAGAACGGTCTGGTCGTTGACAACGCGACCGTCAATTACGGTGTCGCGTCCACGGCGAATCTCAATATCGGCGACACGGACAACGCGACCATCACCGGTGATAACGCGCTGATCGTCACCAATAACGGCGCATTCAACATGCTTACGGCCAACGACATCCGCTGCGGGGTCTCGATCGGTCAGAATGCCCAAATCAAAGGCGGCCGGATCGTGGCCACGGACGGCGGGAAGATCGCCAGCAACGGCAGTATCCAGCTCGGCGTCGGGGCGAACAATCCGTGCGGCGGACATCTGCTGGCGGCGGATGACGGGACGATCACCGCGACGTATCTGCAGACGGGCAACAAAGCGTTGAGCAGCAACAGCCTGGTGCGTATTTCCGGAAAGCGGGGTAAGATCCTGCTCACCCATTCGACCAGTCCGTGCCAGCTCAATTCCGCGGCGACGCTTGAGTTCCGCATTCCCGAAGACGGTTTTGACGCGGTTCCGCTTCAGGCCCCGAATGGAGCGGTGACCAAGCCGATTGACGGTACCCTCGCGCCGATCAAGCTCACGATCAACGCTCAGGCTTTCGGCAAGAAAAACCCCTCCCGTTCGATTACCCTTGTCGCGGCGGGCGCGGATTCGACAACGGCATTCACCGTATTGACGAACAATCTCTCGTTTATCGACACGGATGACAGGTTCCATGGAAAGTTGATTTTTGTGGATGGCGGAAAGAAATTGGTTTACACCTCTCCCGCACGTCCGGGGTTGACGGTCAGTCTCCGGTAAGAGGGGTACTCGTCGAATGAAAACCGAAATGGTTTTGTTGGCCGCGATGGCGGCGCTGGCGGGGAATGCGGAGACGGGGGGCCGGCACACCGTCTTCGCGCATTATATGACGTGTTTCGGACTCTCGGTGGACGGCTACAAGCGCGAAATGATGCTGGCGCAGCAGTACGGCGTGGACGGCTGGGCGCTCAACTGCGGCAACTGGAAGAAACAGGATCCGAAGACCGGGGAATGGAAAGCGCATGAGGGGTACGCGGGGAGCGCCGCGAAGATCCATCAGGCGGCGAAGGAACTCGGGACGGACTTCAAGCTCTTCTTCTCGCCGGACGGTTCGCTTGCGACCTACACGAACGGTTTTCACGCGTCGATGCTGCTGGACTATCTGGGGCATCCCAACCAGTTCAAGTACGACGGCAAGCCGTTCTTTTCCGGGTGGGGCGGCGGCAATTTCAAGAACGCGAAGTACGATTTCGTCCGCAAGGACTTCCGCGCGCGCGGCATCGGGGAGATCTGCCTCGTCCCCGAACTCGGCCCGACGCGCAATGTGATGTACGCGACGAAAGACCTCGTCGCGAATAGCGTCTTCCGCGATCCCGAGTTCAATTGCGACGGCGAATTCGTCTTCGGCTGCGACAACACGAGTCGTGAACTCACGGAATTCCTCTCCAACTCGCGCTACGCCGCGTTGAAGGCCGGGAAGCTCTTCATGGCGGGGCCGTGCCCGGCCTATAACAGCTCAAACCTGCGCGACTACCACGGTCTCGCCGGTTACGCGAGCGAATGGGCGGCGATCTGCTCGGACCAGCCGGAACTCATCGAAGTGGTCACCTGGAACGACTACGCCGAGGATTCGGGGCTCATGCCCGGCGGCGTGGACTTCCGCCCCGCCTTCATCGGGAACCGCAATTCGCTCCAGCGCGACGAAGCGTTTCTCGATCTGACGGCGTACTACGCGGCGGCTTACAAGTCCGGCGGCGTCTGCCAGCCGATAACGCAGGACAAAATCTACACCGCATACCGGACGCGTCCCAAGTCGATGACGCGCGTGTACAAGCCCGACCCCGAACAGGGCGAACCCCGCTGGATCGACACGCGGGACACCTATCTGCAGATACACGACGACGTGAGGGACAACGTCTACGCGACCGTGGCGCTCACCGCGCCCGCCAAGGTGACGATCCGCCAGAAGAAGGGCTTTTTCGGCGGCGAGACCGTTACGAAGGCGCTGCCGGCGGGCATTCACACGCTCGAAGCGCCGATGGTGAAAGGCGCGACGCCGGAGTTCATCGTCGAGCGCGGCGGCGAAACGCTCATCGAAGTTGTCGGCCGGCGCATGATCCAGGAGAAGGAAACGGAACGCAACTCGCACGCGCTCGGTTACGACGGCATCCACCGTGTCTGGACCGGCGGCAGCGTCGCCGGAAAGCCCGTCTGCACGTTCGAGGCGAAGGACGGCAGGACGGAATGGAAACTTCCCGAGGACTTCAAGTGCGGTTCGTACAATTTCCGCGTGCGTTATTCGAACGACGAAAACGAGGAGTCCCGCTACACGCTCTACGTGGACGTCCCATGGATGGATCCGAAGGCCGAGCGCTTCATGCCGGTCATGATCCCGCTTTACCTTCCCCCGACCCGCGGCGCGGTGAAGGAAGAGGGGTTCCTCTTCACTGTCACGCCGGGCGCAACGGGCATCCGCATCGTCAAGGAGGATGTGAAGGGGAAGGTCTACTGTTGGAACAACGGCAAGCGGTATCTCTCGACGTTCGACTATTCGGACTACGGCACGGCGAAGATCGAGTCCGTCGCGCTCGTTCCGAACGAGATCGCGAAGAGGGGCGAACCGCCGAAACCGTATCCCGAGACGGTCGCGATCCCGGGAGGAATATTCACGATGGCGGCGAAGGCCGTGGAGGCGGACGAAGGCAAACCGCGCGAGGTCGAGATCTCGCCGTTCCTGATGGGCAAGTACGAGGTGACGAACCGCGAGTTCGAGGAATTCATGCCCGAACACGCCTCGCACCGCACGGAGATCTCCTGGCGCGACCGCGATCCGGCTGTCTACGTCGCGTGGCAGGAAGCGGCCGAATACTGCAACTGGCTTTCGGCGAAGGAAGGTCTCGCGCCCGCGTACGGCGTCACGAACGATTTCAAGCTCGTGAAGGGGGCGAAGGGGTACCGGCTGCCGACCGAGGCCGAATGGGAATACGTCGCCACCGGCCGCGGCGAGAACCGCGTCTATCCGTGGGGTGACGAAAAGCCGACGTACGATCTCTGCAACTGCGCGCCGGAATCCGTCACGCTGCAGCAGGAAAACCTCACGCGACCCGCGCGCGAACTCAAAACCGCGCCCGTCGGGAGCTATCCGAAGGGCGTTTCGCGCGACGGCGTACACGATCTCGCCGGCAACGTCTGCGAGTGGTGTGCGGACCGTTACCACTACGACTACTGGCCGGAAGGCCAGGACCCCGTGGACGAAACGCCGCCCCGATCCGGCCGCCAGAATTTCCGTTCCATCCGCGGCGGCAGTTTCGGCTACTACGGTATGAGCCAGCGCGGTTGCGACCGCGAATTCAATTCGCCGCGCTACCAGGGGTACATCTACATCGGGTTCCGCGTGGTGAAACCGCTTTGAGGACCGAACAACGACAAGAGGAGTGCGTCAAATGAATACGCTGAGGTCGGCCGTGACGATGAAATGTATTACGGCGGTGACGGTCGCGGCGGCGGTTTTCGCCGCGTTCGCGGGCGAAAAGAGGGAAGTCAAGGTCTACGCGCACTTCATGGGGTGCTGGCCTGCGTTCGGGTGCGACGGACAGGACGAAGTGCTGAAAAACGTCCTGTACGGTACGAATGCCTACAACGACTGCGCGAATCTCGGCGGACGCATCGAGAACCTGCCGCTCGTTCCGCAGAATTACAAAGCCGAGACGATCGACACGGCGAAGACGGAGATCCGGCGCGCGATCCGCGCCGGCATTGACGGGTTCGCGTTCGACGCGTGGGCGGGCGACAAGTCGCCGCAGACGCTCGACGTCTACTTCAAAGCGGCGGAGGAGCTTAAAGCCGATTTCGGTCTCACGATCTGCTTCGATCCGTCCTGCCACGGCGCGAAGTGGATCCAGGGCGGGGAGATGTGGGAACGGTACGTTTCCTCCGCGAAATGGGTGCTCAGGCATCTGGACTCGCCGAACCTCGCGCGTTTCCACGGCAAACCGCTCTTCTTCGGCTATTATTCGCGCGGCATCGTCAAACGCGTGGACGGGGAATCCGCCGCCGACTGGCGCAAACGCATCCGCGGGGAATGGGAGAAGTGGCGTAAGGCGCTTCCCTGCGAAGTGTACCTGCACGGCAGCATCGAGGACTACGTCGACTGGAAGCGGATCGACAAAAACGACTTCGTTGCGATCGCGAAGGATTGCGCCGCGACGTACGACACGGTGGGCGCGTTCCTCGGCCATGACAACGATTGGGCCAACAAGGGCGATCTCTGGAAACTCGTCAAGGAGGCCGGCTGCGGCTGGAGCCAGCCGCTCTTTTCGCAGTACAGCAACAAGGCTGGCGGCATCATCACGGACGCGGGGCTCGATTATCTGCACCGCAACTGGAAGTACGCGATCGAACGCGGTTCGGAGCTGCTGCAGTTCGTCACCTGGAACGACTACGGGGAAGAGACGATCCTCGCGCCGGCCTATGGCTCGAACTACACGGTGACGCGTGTGAACAAGTATTATTCCGACTGGCTCAAGGCCGGACAGCCCCCGAAGGTCGAGAAGGATGAAATCCACGTGGCGTTCCGACGCGTGACCGCGGACGCGCTCGCGTTTCCGTTCCATTCCCGCCGCGTGAAGCTGCCGACCGCACTGGAAGTGATCACGTTCCTCACCGAGCCGGGAACGGTCTGTGTGGACGACTACGGCGAATACAAGGCGCCGGCGGGCATGTTCTCGAAGAAGTTTGAGCAGAGGTCCGGAAAGATTTCCGTCACGGTGAAACGTCCCGTCTGGATTTTTTTCGCGAAGACCGTCTGTTCGATGACCGCGCCGGAGGAGATCAGCGACAAGCGCTGGCGCGAGGACCAGACGATGGCGACGTGGAGCTCCACCTACGCCGAGGAATGGGCGATAGACTTCCCCGGCGTCAAGCCGCTTCGCTATTCCGAAAACGGCGATCTGGACGGCGACGGACTTCCCAACTGGTTCGAGATGGTCTATTTCGGAAAGTTCCCGTACATGGAAACGGCGTCGTGCGCGGATCCGAACGCCGACCCGGATGGTGACGGGTTCACAAACCTGCAGGAATACCGGAACGAAACCGATCCCAACAAGCCCGATACGCCCTACACACCGGGATTCGTCTGGAGCCTCGCCGATTTCAAGGCGCTTCAGTTCGTCTCCAATCCCGAACGTGACACCAAGGGCCGCTACGTGTGGCGCAGCGAGTATCAGTACGGCGAAAAGGACCACACGTACGAGCCGGGGAGTGCGTTCACGGAAATCTGGTCCGGCGGCGGCAGCCTGAACCGCCGCTCATTCCATGTCTACGAACCCAACCGGCTCGGCGGCTGCGGGTTCGATACGGGTGTCAGCTTCGAGGACCGTGCGGGCGGCACGGCGGAAATCCGAGTTTGCCGGGACAGTCCCGTGGCCATCGCCTGGATCGCGCCGGTCGACTGCACGGTGGACGTCGCGGTCGACTGCGCGACCAGGGAGAAGCGGGCGAAGTTCAAGACGTGGCTTGTCAAGGACGATCAGGTGCTCGGCGAAACCGCCGCGAAGAAGGTCGCCGTGAAGAAGGGCGACGTCATCCGTTTCGTCACCCGGGCCGGTTCCCCCGGACCGGGCGACTTCCTCACCGTGAAGTCCTTCACCGTGACCCATTTGTGATATAACTCACGAGGGATTTCTCATTACTAAGGAGCCGATAGATGAAAAAAACGTTGTTGGGTTTGGCAGCCGTTCTCGCGTTTTTCTACGCACATGCCGAAAACTATTACTGGAAATCCGCTGCGGACGGATACTTCGACGATGCCGCGAACTGGAACCTGGGGGCCGCGGGGGCGGGCGGCGCGGCCGCGAACGCGCCGGGCGAGGGCGACAAGGCGAAATTCTGCAAGGGAACGTACACCGTGGCTTTCCGGCAGAACACGAAACTCGATTCGTTCTATCCCGAAAACACCGACAACAACCAGGAGATGCGTATTCTCGCGGAACTTGCAGGCCATACGCTCGTCGTGACGAACGTGCTCTCCGTCACGGCTGACAAAAGCCACCCGAACGCCTGGTTGACGTTCACGAACGGAACCGTCGCCTGTGAGAAAGGCATCTCTGTGAGCGCAAACGGCAGCACCGCGTTTCGCGCGAACATGATCTTCGACAGCGCATACGCCGTGGCGACCGGCCAACTCAACGTGGCCGGTCTGAATCCTTCGTTTGTCCTGCGGAACGGCGCCGCGCTCAACGCCGGTTCGCTCTACATGAACACGATCAAGACCAATGCGCTCATGCGCGTGACCGGCAAGGACACGGTCCTGAAGATCAGCGGGGAGTTCAATCAATACGGGACCGGCGACATTTTGGTCGAAGACGGGGCTCTCCTCGACGTGGGTACCCACATATCCGTGAGAGGATACGCGTCCGACACCGCTGACGACTTCGGCGGCCGTTTGGTCGTGAACAACGCGTCTGTAACGAACCGCGGTCTCAGCAGTTACCTTAACATCGGCATAAACACGCTGCACGGAAACGTGGTCACGCTGACCAACAACGCGACCTGGCACGGCAACGGATACGCCACTCTCGGCGATTCCGTCAGCTGCAGCAACCGGCTTGAAATTTTGGACGGTTCCGTTCTGGATTTCGACGGTTTCCAATACGGAACGAGCAGAACATGCGACGGTCTGTATGTCGGCAAGGCGACTACGTCCCGCGAGAACGTCCTCTACGTCAACAACGGGACCTACAGCGCGCGTTTCCTGTGCCTCGGATGCAATACCACGTCGAGCACCGACTGCAACAGCAACAACTGGATCCATGTGGCCGGCACAAAACCGCTCGTGAAAACCATCGCGCAACACATCAACGGTTACAGTCTGTTTCTTTACTCCGGCGCCGGTATCCGTTTCGACATGGGCAAGGACGGATACGAGAACGTGCCGATTCAAGTCAACGGTACGTTCCGGAGCTACCATGCGACTTCGGAGACGTTCGCCAATGTGTCGAACAAACTCGTCGTCGCTGCGAACCCCTTCGACAAGGCGCATCCGAAACAGAAGCTCACGCTCATCACGACGAAAAACGATTCCACCGCGGCGTTGCAGGAACTGATCGACAACTGCACGTTCGAGGGAGCGGCCAATCCGGGTTCGCTCGCGATTGAAAACTCCGGTAAGGCGCTCGTCTACACCGCGCCCACGATTCGCGGGCTGTCCGTTGTTATCCGCTAAAACGGAGAAATCGTCATGAACCACGTTCCCGCGCTTGTCGTTGCGGCGTGCGCATTTGTTTCCTGTACTTGTTTCGCGGCGGAATACTGGGTGGATCACGAGAAGGGCGACGACGCCAATCCCGGGACGGCGGAGAAACCGTTCAGGACGTTCGCGAAAGCGCGCGAGGCGATGCGCGGCGGCGACACGCTGAACGCGGTGCCGACGAAGACGCCGTACACCGAGGCGCTCGGATGGTTCAAGATGGATCAGCACTCGGGGACGCCGGAAAAGCCGACCGTGGTTGACGGACACGGCGCGAAGCTCTCGTGCTTGCTCCCCTGGGCGGCGACGAACTGGACGCCCGCCGCGGGCGGGGTGTGGAAGTCCAGGCCGAAGAACAACGTCGTCTGCATGTCCGGGAAAGGGCATTACGACGGTTTCGAGTGCGTGTTCCTGAACGGGAAGACGTTGCCGTTCGTTTCCTCCCGCGAGAACATGCCGGACTTCTCCTGCTACTGGCGCTTTTATTGGGACAAGAAGACCAACAAGCTCGCCGAGGACCACGGCACGCTGTATCTGAAACTCCCCGCGGACAAGACGCCGGCGGACTACGAGATCAAGTTGCCGCAGCTCGGCAATCTGCGCGTCTACTGCAACAACATCGTCTTCAGGAACTTCCACGGCGACTGGAACGCGGCGGACTTCTTCGACACCGAGCGCGGTCACGGCATCGTCTTCGACAACGTCTCGACGGACCGCTGTCTGGACCAGGGCATCTCCTCGCATTCGACCCAAGGGTGTGTCATCCGAAATTCCCGTTTCCGCCGTGCGATCTCCTGCGGCGCGCTGGACGTGTCGCTGGGTCCGAACGAATACCAGAACATGACCTATTCGAACTGCCTCTTCCACGACATGCAGCACGGCATGTGCGGCGGCGCGAGTTTCCGGGGCTGCACGAACACCTATTACCGTGTCGAAGACTGCATCGCCCGCGACTGCAAGGAGACCGGTTTCTCCGCCAGTCAGGGCGCGAACGTCTACGTGACGAACGCGCTCGTGGAGAATCCGTCGATTCCCGCGAGCGACAAGCGCGCGGCGTTTTCGGTGACGGACAACGCCAATTTGACGATAGTCGACTCCAGAACGAAGGACTGCCAGTTCGCCGTCAGTCACGTCTGGTGCAAGGGCAAACTTCTTTGCGAGCGCTGCGACTTCCGCGGCGTCAGGCACATCGCCTGCGTCGCCGGTCCCCGTCTGCCCGGCGCGATCGTCTTCCGCAACTGCGCTTTCGCCGAAGACGCCAAGGTCTTTCTCGACTGCGGCTGGCGAACCGTCGAAGAGGCACGGAAGGCCGGTATCGTCTTCGAAAACTGTACGTTCGGTGAACCGTGAAATGCAATTGATGCAGCGGGAAAGTGTCTGTCTGATGACAAACGTTTTTGTTTCCGCGCTGGCGGCACTATCGCTGGCGGCAAATTGGATGAGCGGTCGCTCCACGGCACGGCCAGATTCATATGCATGGCGAAGCCCGTGAGGGCCTGCCCCTGCAGCAGAAGCAGGCCGCCGAGCCAAAGCGCCCGTTTCATTGTTTGTCGCGTTCAGCCGATCATTGTTTCTTTTCCACGGTCGGGCGCATGCCCGGCGTCGTTCCATTTTCGCCCGCTTTGAGGAAGGGCGAGTCTTTCGGAAGCTGAAAGAACGGCCCTTCCAACGCGGGTGCGGCGATGATCGCTCCGGCCAAGCGCGTGTGGCCTTTGACGAATTCGCCCCACCCCGATGCACCGATTTTTTGCGCGCCAACGACCACTTCGCCAAGGCCCAAAAGCGTCTTATCGATGCCCACCGCATCGACAGCATCTTTTTCAATGCTCACCGCAACCGGACAGTCGGCGATGACCGAATTCCGAACCGACGCCGCGCGTTCGACGTCCACCCCAACCGCGCCGTTGACGATCGTGCAGTGGTCCAGCCGTCCATGTTCTATGCGCACAACGGCGTGTTTCTCCCGATCGCCGCGCCCCGCGATGAAGCAGTTGTTCAGACTGGCGGACGCCCCTTTGTCGATCTGGACCTGCACGCCGCAGTTATCCATGATCCGGCAGTTGTACATGCCGTGCGCAAAGCCTGAGAAGAGCACGCCGCCCGGAAAGTTCGAGACCACGGAAACGTTCCGGTAAACCGTCGTGCAGGACATGACGTCGACAATGCCGCAGCCGGCGTTCCGTTCGATCAGGGCACCGTCGATCAGCGTCGTACTGTTGCCGTGGAACGAAACGCCCTGATCGCAGTTGAAACACGCATGAATGTTTCGGAGCGTCACGCCCTGCCCCCAGAAGCCCGAGAACCCGTCGTCCTGCGAGTAGCGGGAGCCCAGATTGCAGACCGTCACATAGTCGTCGCTCACATAAACGCCATGGTTGAGCGGAAGTTCGATCACACACTCCTTCAGCGTCTTGCCGGGCGGCAGCCGAAAAAAAAGACACCGTTGGTCAGCCGGCTCTTTGGCCACCTCTTTCTGAGAGTCGTAAAAGAACCCCCCCGGCTGGATCCCGTCCAAGGTGAGGCTGTTCGGTCCGGGCCGACCGTTCAGGAAAAAAATTTCGGGCGCCTCTTTTTCAACAAACCATCCCCGATGCCTCATGGAGCCGAGCCAGTTGCTGTTGGGCATTCTTCCGTACACGGCATCGCCGATCTTGCGTTCAGCCCACCCCTGGGGCACATAGTCGGCTCCGCCGATCTTGTTGGGTGAAAAATAGACGTCGTCCTTGAAATGAACCCATTGCTCCGGCGACAGCGCGACCAATCCCGAGACGTACGCGCCTTGGCCGTCGATGATCAGCGGCGCGTCGGCCCGGCCCTTCTTGAATCCCTCGATCGAGACGGTCTCGCGGTAATCGTCGCCGGTGTTGGCGATGACGATCCGCGCCCCCGGCGCGCAGCGCCGAACCGCCTGCATGATCGTTTTGAACGGTCCCGACTTCCCGCCGGAGACAGGCTCAGCCGCGTCCCCTGCGAAATCGTCCGAACCGGTTTTGTTGTTGACGTAGACACTTTTCGGTGCCGCTTCGGAAACTTTTTCCTCTGCCAGTCCGCTCACCAGCGCGGACAGACAGGCGACTCCGAGAACCACCCATCGCTTGTTCATGTTCATTCCCCCGTTTGATTTTTTCGCCGTGCGGGCTCACCTGGACCCATACTTGTCGGCCCAAGGCGCCTGCACCTGTTTCTTTGGAATCATCCGCAGAATCTTGAGCGGCGAATCGCCGTCCGTGTAGACGAGCGTGATTCCCCGCGTCCTGAGCGTCTCGCCCGCGAACACCCCGTAGCGATGCCCGCAGACCGTGTCGTCGATGAACCACTCGCCGTCGGGCGCACCGGGAAGTTTCTGCACGTATTCGCCGGGCGTCTCCTGATACAGCAGCGCATAGTGCCGCTTCAGCGTCTTGTGGTCCGCCTCCAGCGCGTAGACGATCGGGTTTCCGGCGCGGGGGCTGACGACGCCGGCGCTCCGCGACACGCGCGCCATGAGGCCTTTCAGCAACTCGGGCTTCATGTCGGGAACGCCCCAAAAAACGAGGGCCTTGCCCTTGCCGACGTCGTGCAGCGTGACGGCCGCCCCGCCGTCGGGAAACGCGGCGAGAATCCGTCCGCCCGTTTTCTTGTTTTCCGGATACCAGCCGAAATAGTCGCTCTCGGGAATCCATCGGTAGGGCCACTGCCAAAACGTTTTCCCGTATTCCGGGTCGGACAGTTCGCGGCGCATCGCGCCCTGACTGAAAAACTTCAGCGTCGCGCCGTTGGTCAGGCAAACCGAATCGCCGAGGGCCTGCGCCGCGCCGCCGTCGCCGTCGGTCTTGAATGCGCCGGCGGGCGCGGGAATCCCCAAGGCGCGAAGCAGCGGGTATTCGCCCGAATCGCCGGTCCCGGGACAGAAACGCCCCGTCTTCGCCGAGAGCGTCACGAGCGCGCCGTTGTTCGCCATGCGGACGACCGCGGCGAGCATGTCGGGGCCGATCACCTCGTCGAGCGGATTCAGGACGACCAGCTTGTAGTTCGCCTCGTTGTCCTTGCGGTAGAACTCATAGTCGACGGCATCGAGCTTGAGCAGCTCGAACCAGTGCCTCAGGTCCGCCAGCCGCGCGCCGAAAACGGTGCGGTGTTTCAACATGAGCGTCATGTCGTCCTGAATCACGGCGACTTGCTTGGGCTTTTGCTGCAGCTTGACGCCCTGCAGCTCCCGCAGAATCGGCTTGAACATTTCGTAGCGGTCGTACGCGAAGGCCCCCGCATAGTGCGCCGTCAGCGAAAGCGTCGGGTTGGGCCAATAGTAGACGTGCAGGTTGGCGCCGCCGCCCCCGGCCTGCGCCGTCATCACGAAAACGGACCAGTCGAGCACCCACCCTTTCTCGGCCGGATCGCCGTAGGCCGCCCAGCGGTGCGGATGATGCGGCTCGGTGATCCAGCCGAGGGCGTCCCGGTCCCACGCCTGGGTCAGCGTTCCCTCTCCGCCCAGGCTGTGGTTGCCGCCGTTGTGCAGGTAGTCGGCGTTTCCGGCGACGCCTTCCTCGGGCTCGCCGTCGTCGCGCCGACCGCCGTAGTCGATGATGACGTGGTCCTTGTCGAAGGTCCTGATATGGGCGGAGGCGGCGGGGAACCACCAGTGATTGAGCCACTGACGGAACAAGGAAAAGTCGAGCCAGCAAAGTCGCAAATCGGGTTTCTTGCCGACCGAGAAGTCGGGCAGCGGCGGCTCCACTTCGCTCCATTCCTTGTAGGACGTGTTCCAGCGGGCATTCAGTTGCTCCAGCGAGAACTTGAGATTTTCTTGCAAATAAGTCCTGAACAGCGCGGCATCGGACCACGCATAGCCTGAGAAACAACCATTCCACGGCTCATCGGGCAACGCCCATTCGCCAGCCGGCTGGAGCAGATAGTAGCCTTGAAATCCGGGGTGAATTTTGTAGCGGGCGTACAAGGCTTCGAAGGCGGAGTACCAAGCGGCGACAAAGCGCTTGTCGGCATAGTCGAACGCGCCGTAATAGCGGTGTCCCGGGATCACTTCGCCGTCGAAATTGCGCGGCAGCGTGTACGGCAGCCAGCGGTAAGGACACCCCTGCTCGCCGTGACCGACCCGGACGGTGATCGCGCAGCCGCGATCGGCGGCCGCGTCCATGACCTGATCGAGCACCGCGAAGTTGTAGACGCCGGGCAGAATCTCTAGCTCCGCGAGATCGATCATGTAGGTGACATAGCTGGCCATCTGCATCGACTCGTCGAGCATCTCCTTGAAATGGGCGATCTGTTCCGTCTCTCGGGTGAACTTTTTTTCCACCCCATAGGTGGTGCGAAAATAGCTCGCCTTTTTCACGAAGTCGCGGCCGCGAAGCATACCCGTACGCGATGCGTACGCCTGCGGCTTTGCGTTTTCGATGCCGAGCGTATACGACCGCTTCTCCAGTTCTTTCCCCGCCGCGTCGACAAGGACGACATGGAGATTCCAAGCGTCCCGCCCGACGCCTTTGGGAACGACCGCGAGATCCGCGTAGCCGGCGCCTTTGAATTCAATCGCACACTCGCCGCTCTCGAGAACATCCCCGAAGCCGTAAGGCGTGAGGGTCCACAACAGCTTGGCGGGCGCGGCCCCTTTGGCGAAAACGCGGATCGCGACGCTCAGGGAATCGCCCGGCTTATAGACGCCAAGCGTGTGCGAGTCGGGATTGATTCGCATTGATCCGACGGCTGGAGGCTGAGAGACGTCAACGCGGGCCAGCGCGGTGCCGCCGGGAGGAATGTTTTTTTCCCAGCGGAATTCGGTGATCGACGGGGCTCCGCCGCTTTCAGTGACGCCGCAGGAAATCCAGCTGTTCTTGACGGGGCCGACATTGAACCGGATCTCTTGGTGGCGGCTGACCGGGTCGGCGGGATCGTAATCAATCTCCACGTCTTTCTCGAGATACGGAACGGATTGGAACGCGTCGCGGATCTCGATGCCGATGTGCGCCTTGCCCTTCTTCGCGAGCACCATGTCGGCAAAGAAAGCCGGCTCCTCGGCGGGTACCCGTACGCTGCCCAGACGGACGGCGGCAAGGTTGAAGACGCCTTTGCGGCGTTCCTTTCCTGCGAGGCCAACCGCCTTTTCCGGCATCGCTTTCAGAACCATGCGTCCCTCGAAACCAAGAAAGCGCAGAGCGCCGGTCGGCCATGCGTCGCCGTCGCCGCCTTCCGCGTCATAAATGTTCGACGCGGCCCCGCCCGCCTCGGAAGTCCAGAACGAGCAGGTACTCCATTTCACCCACACGCCGACCGGGACAACATTTCCTTTCTTGAGCGCCCAGAGCGAATGCGGCTCGTAACTGAGCACCTCGCCCGTCTCGTCCTGCAGCAGCGGACGGAGCGTGTTGTCGCCGCCCACCCCGAGGGCATCGAACATGACCCTGGCCTGCGAGGGAGTCAACGGCAACGGCTTCTTCAAAAGCAGCTTGAATTCTCCTTTGATGAAGGAAGCGTGTCCGACGCGCAGGTAATCGGCAAGCACCACGTCATAGGCGAGGGTGAAAACGCCCTCCGACTCCTTCAGGTCAACGGCATCGCCCGTCTTAACCTCAAGCCGCCAATCGGCCAAAGTGAGGGGAATGAAAGCCATCGCGCGCTCTTGCGCGGCATCGGAGCCCAACGCCGCAACGCCGGCGGCGAGAAGCACTGTGCAAACAATCGTTTGTTTCATCATGTCGTTTTTCTATTTTCTGGCCATACGGAAGATGGCGACCTCACGGGGTGCGAGTTTGACGGGAAGTCCGTCCGAATACAACTGGGCCGCGGTGAACTCGCCGAGTTCTTTTCCGCTGATGAGTTCCGTCACACGGTAACGGCCTTCCGGCAGAACGAGCCAGCGGACGGCGCCGTCCACGCCGGCAGAGGGATTCCCCTGCCAGACGCCGACGTGCGCCAGCCCATAGTAAGCCGAACCGTCTTTCGTCTTCAGCAGATTTGTCCAGAGGCGGTTGTCCGTGACGGCCGCCATTGGCCGGATGCCGGCCCAGCGTCCAAAATCGCGCAAAAAGGGATAGGCCCCGTTGGGCTGCGAGAACACCGGCGGCACAATCGTCTGAGCCCAAAGAACCGCGACCTTCCCTTTGCCGACGGACTTCCACGACAGCGCCGCCCGACGAGCGTCACCATTGAAGAACGCCTCGGTCTGCATTCCTGCGGGCGGAAGAACGCTCCACACATCCCGAAGCGTAAACGCGTTGGAACCCTCCGTGAAAACAGGTCCCGCCACGGGACAGGCAAGCGTATTGCGGTCGGAAACCTCCGCCGCCGTTGGCGGCGGCGCGCCGAAACGGCGGAGCAGCACCCAGTCCTCTCCGGGCGTGTCGATGCATTTCCGCCCGGCGTCGGCGCACATCAGAAGCGTTCCGCCGTTCTCAACGTAGGCGACGATCCGTTCGATCAGCCCCGTCTCCATCTCACGCAGTTTCGACTGCGAAATCGCCATCAGCAATTTTCCGTTTTTCCAGAGATCGGCGATTCCCGACGCGGCGGGAAGCTGCGCCTGCGACAGGCTCACAACGTTCCAAGGCTCCCCTCCCCAGCCGCCATAGGTCGTGTTGGCAGAAACCAGATAAGAGGCTTGGTCTTTCAGAAGAAAGGCCGAGACCGGCTGCGCGGTCTCCGTGGCGCGAAGCTCGGTCCAAATGGGAAGAAACCGCTTGTAGCGCCCCAGCGAAACGTCGGGATCGGCCATGTCCGCAAATTTATTTTTGCTGAACACGTAGGCTTTGCAGTGGGCGTTGGCGCCCCCGCCCGCCATCATCGCGAAGACGCTGGCGTCCAACTGGCTCGGAAAGTAGGCTGTCCAGTTGCCCGGCGAGTGGTCCTCGGTCCGCTGCGGAAGTCCCGCCATCGGGAACGCCGCGTAGTCGGGCATCGCCATGGTATCGTGGCTGCCGCCGTTGGCCGACATGCAGCCCCGCTCGCGAAACCAGTTTAAATCCGAAGCCCCGTCGGCGTACATGTCGATCAGACGCTTGGGATCAGCCGAGCGGATCGCCGTGACACAGTCCCGCAGCAACCCCTCGATGCCGTCGGTCTTAAAGCGCAGCCAATCGAGACGGTAGCGCGAAGAGGAGCCCGTGGGCGGCGGAACAACCTCGCTCCAAGAGGCGTACGACGTGCCCCAGCGCCGGTTCGCGGCCCTGATGGTCTTCCATGTCTTTCGGGCCTCGCGGCGGAACGCCTGCACGCTCTCGGGGGCATATCCCTCGTACCAGCCCGCGTACGGGGCATCGCCCGGATGCTCGTAACAGAAGAAATAGCTGTGGACGGCGGGGTTGGCGCGATAGCGCCGGGCAACATTCTTTATGAAGGCGACAACCCCCTCGCGGATTTCCGGCGCATTCACATAATTGGGTCGCCCCCCATGGAACTGGTAGGAGTTCTTGGCGCCAAAAACCTGGCCTTCGCTGCTCATCTCGTACCGCGCCGGGACCCACTCGGGCAAGTCGCGAAAGGACGGCCACAGCTGCACGGTCAAGCCTTTCGACTGCGCGTATGCGACAAAGCGGTCCACAACGCCCCAATCGAAAACGCCGGGCAAAGGCTCGACGGTATTCCAGTCGAAGGAAAACTCGATCTGCGTGGACAGCTTCCCCGCTTTGTCGAGGAAGGGACGGTAATATTCGTCCCAGGCCTTTGCGCCGCTCTGCGGCAGATTGTCCGGCAACATGGGGGTCAGGTGAAACATCGGCTTGGGGCTGGCAAGCATCTCTGTCCAAGAGGGAACGGACGGCGGAATAGGCGCATCGTCGTCCGCCGCAGATTCCGTCCCTTTGCGGGCGATCAGGCGGTCAACCGTATCAAACACCTTTTCCCCGAGCCTGATCTCGGCCCGGACGCGATAGGTGCCCGGCTTCAAATCGCTTAAATCCAATTCGGCCATAAAAGGTTTATCGCCTTTCCAGACGGGAACAAAGTCCACCGCCTTGACCTCCTCATCGCCGGACGCCAGCCGAACCGCGGCACAACAGCAGGCGTTTGTGGCGGACGCGCCGGGATTGCGGAACGCGACCTTGACGGTAAATTTCTCTTTGCCGTTGAAGACCACAGACCGGCGGTCGGGCACGATGCGGATGAAGCAGGTCGGGGCCATCGCATCGACCGGCACGGGGGCACGCCTAATGGGCTCGGCACCGTTCACCACGTCGAGGCGAAACTCTTGCTCCGAGATCGCTTGGGGAACCGGGCTTTTGCCGTCGTGCGACCAGCGCAGCCGCACCCGCGCCCAGTAGGTGCCCTTCTCTCTGACGGGAAATTCGATTTTCTGCGCCATCTGCAGCGGATAGGGAATTCCTTCGCCGTTCTCTTTCCAGCCCGTCTGACTGAACTCGAACGTTTTGCCGTCAACAAGGAACGGTGCGCCGTCGTAGCGGTCGCGCAATTCCCAGCTCAGATCGAACCGTTTGCCGTACGACTTCCCCATGTGCGCAGGAGTCAGACCGGGCAACGGGTCCAGTTCGCCATAGCCCTCGATGTCGCGGAACTGATAATAGAACGGCGACGCCCGGGGATCCAGCCGGGTCAGCGCGAAGTCCTTGAAAAAAAGCTCCGTGAACGTCGCGGGCGCAAGCTGGTGCTGGCCGACGAACCGCAGCCCCGTCAGCGTGTAGGGCGGCACGGGCGCGACGTTCGGAGCGGGACCTTCCACGGTGGCGTCCCGCCCCGACCCCACTTTGACGCGCTGAAGGCCGGGCGTCGTGAATCGTTCCAGGCAGATCCGCCGCTGGCTGTGCTCGGGGAAGAACAGTCCGCGTTCGAACGAATGCCACGAAGCCGTGTCGAACGCGAACTCTCTGCCCCCCGAATCGCGCAGAAGCGCCTTGATCCAAAGGCCCGAAGCAGTCCCGTTGTTTCCGCAGAGAAAGGTGAAGCCCATCACGCCTTCGGGAACCGGAACCGGCGTTTTCAGAAGGAGGTCGCCGACGTTGCCCTTCGCGCAGTCAAAACGGACAAAGAGCGCGCCCTCGGCCGAGAACGCGCCGAACGGTTTTTCCGCCGCCTTTTGTGTCCACGCCGCCGCATCCGCCAGCTCGGGCAGACGGATCACGCGCCCGGCGTCCCCCTCGGCAAACGCCCGCGCGCCCGACAACAACGCACACGCCGCCAGCCAAGCAGACGGCACTATCGAGAATGCTTTTTGTGTTTTCACGTTTTTATTGGAGCATAACCGTCGTGCCCGGCGGCGCGGGAACTTTCGTCAGCACAATTTTCTTTCCTACAACGCTCACCGCGCAGCCGGCGGGTTTGGTCTCAACGGTCATGGCGGCCAGATTCGCGGTCAGCGACTCGCCCGCCGAGAGCAGCGGGACGGAAACAGTTCCGACCACGCCCGCCTGCTGGAGTTTTCTGGCGTCGACGATCAATTTGGTTGCGTCTCTCAGATACGCTTTGAAATTGACGGTCATCGGCGCGAAGTTGGTCGTGTCCACGCGAAACTCCAAGGCCGACGTCGCGTTGGTCAGAATCAGCTGCCCCACGAAAACCGTGTTGCTGTCGCCCAGCATCCGAATTCTTCCGCCGTAGCCGACAGTGCAATAGTTGTACTGATCTCCGTGGAACGTCGAATTCTCGATCGACAGCACATTGTTGGAGGCGGTGCTGGAATAACCGATATACGTCGCGCGCGGAATCGTCATGGAGCTGCCGTCCTCGAGCGAGATCCAATTGTTGGGGCCGCCGTAGCCCAAATCCAAATCGTACTGCGTGCTGGTATAGGTCGAGCGGACCAGTCGGACGAAGTTATTCGACGAGTTCGCACTGTAACCAAGGTACAGATGGCCGCGCGCGGCGATCGTACTGTTCGACGCCACAATCGCGTTGTCGAACGTCCCCGACATGTAGCCGACGTACAAATAATAAGCTGCCAGCGTCGCGCCTTTCTCGAGGAAAATCCGATTTCTCTGACCGCGCTTGCCGACATAAGTCGCATCGTTAGCGTTTGCCCCTTTGTTGGAAGCAACCGATCCGGAGCCAGCCACGAAAAGCGTGTTCGACGACGCCCATCCAGTCGAGGTGTCGTTCTCTCCTCCGACAAAGATTGATCGATTGGCAAAAGCAAGGCCGCCGTTGGTGACGATCATCGTGTTGCAGTGACCTTGGGCACCCACCGCAATATCATACATCCGCACGTTCAGTTGCGACCCGAGCCCCGAAATAAGCGTCGCGTTGTCGGTGGAATTGCTGGTCACGCCCATTCGGAAATGGCCGCTGACACTCAGAACGCCGCCGTTGACCACTTCGATCCGATTGCTGTCGGCCGTGTTGGCGCCCAAACCAAACGAGGTGCCCGTCTGATTGGTCATCACGCCGCCGTCGATCCTCATTTTGCTGAAACTCCCGTCCACGCCGATTCCCACCGCATTGCTCACCACGAACGTCCCCCCGCTGAGAACCTCCAGCGTGTTGCCGACGGCCGTGGCGTTCCTACCCAAATAAAGCGAGTAGCAGTTGACAAGACCGCCCGCATAGACCAGCCCGCCGTTCGTCACCGTCAGCGTGTTGCCGGAGCCGTCCCGTCCGATGGCGACGGCGGCGGCCGACCCGTTGTTCTCCACGCCGGCCGCATAGAGCAGAGAATGGGTCCCGCTGACCAGAACCGTGTTGTTCGAGGCGCTCGCGGCGTCCCCGCCGACATAGACGCCGCGCGACGACAGCACGGTGCCGCCGTTGGTGACGACCAGACGGTTGCCGTAACCGGCTTTGCCGACCCAGACATCCCACGCTTGGTTGGAAACGACCGTCCCCGCCCCCGACACGGACAAGGTCAAGTCGTGGTTCGTCGCGCTGGACGCCAAACACAGATGTTTGCCCGCCATCCAGGCGCCGCCCCCGGTCACGTCAAGGGTGGACAAAGCGCCCGGAAAGTTGATGTACGAATCCGCCCCCGCAGGCAGCAGAGTCCAGAGTGTCCCCGGCGAAATGTTCAGTGTCAGCTGTCGGTCCGAGGGAAAAGCGAACGCGTGCGAACTGCTGTTCGCGACCGTCGTCGCGCCGTTCGTTATCTGCACCGCGTATGAACCGCCCGCCGGAAAACTGGAAACCGGGAAGGCAACGGAATCCGCTGCGCCGGGCACCGCACCGGCCGCCGATCCGCCTTCCGTCAGGGACCAGTTCCGGCCATCGTCGAAATAGCCCCCGGACGAGTTAACCCAGTAGTAGTTCGTTGCGGCGCTTTGTCTGGCACATCCCAGAAAAAGAATCGCCGCAACCACCCGCACCGCGCTTACGTTCCTTCTGTTCATGCTTTTTCTCCTTTTAATAAAAGCCGCGTTTTACGGCCTACTGATACTCGGCGCGGCCCCAGTTCGGACCGTTTTGAAAGAAGTTGTAAGGCGCGATGCCCTCCTGACGGCGAACATGGCGGTTGGTCACTTCCACCAGCTGACCCCGCGCGATGCGTCCGTCGGCGTCGCTCCAGTGCGACATCCACAGCACCGCCAACGCGTCGCCGCTGCGGGGCGGATCGTCCGCGCAATTGAACAGTCGCCACGGGATCGCGTACTCCAACGTGTAGCCGCAGCCGTCGGCGTCCTTTCGGAACACGCCTCGCCATCCCGGCGGATCAATTCGCTGGTCGTGCAGATCGATCCCGCGTTCCAACTTGAGCCGGGCGCAGCCGGCCTGCGCGTCGTACCATAAGACGACGCTGGTGATGCGCTCGCTCCGGGCCTCCTTGCTGACCCGGCTCCGTCCGAAATCGTAAACGCCGCCATCAAACAGCGAGCCCTTCAGCGGCCACCCCTGCGTCTTGTCCGTCGAAACGCGCACGATCACGCTGCCGCCGGCGAACTCAAAGCCTTCCGGAGCCGTGTTGCGCATCGGATCGGGATCGCCCACATGCGCGGCCAAATAAAGGTTGGCGGCGTCGTACATCATCATGCCTTCGAGCCAATACGTCTCCGCATACGGCGCGTCGCACGTGCTTTTGAAAGCAGTCTGCCGATTCCACTCCGCCAAATCGCCGTCCACCGCAATGGGATGCGCCGCGCGCGCCACGCGCACCGTTTCCACCCGACTCCGGCTGTACAGCACACCGCTCGGGCGCTCCGGATTGACCACCGGCGGAAAGCGCCGGATAAATCGCTTCTCGTCGTAAGTCTCGGAGATCAATCCGCCGCCGGTCGTCGCTTTGGCCGTGTCGCCCGCCCTGAGTTCCCAGCGCATGGCACAGTCCGCCGTCTCGGCCCGCACCTTGCCGTCGAAAACCTGCACCTGCGATTCGCCCCCCGACAACGCACTCACGCCAAACTCCGTGCCCAGATCGAACACCTTCATCTCCCGCGTTTCCACCACGAAACCCGAGCGGCCCTTGGGCATTCGCACCACCACGTTCCCGGAGATCAGCCGCGCATAGAGCGGGTTCACCATTTCCAGTGCCGCAGGTGCCTCGACTAAAAGAACCGTCCCGTCACATGTGACCAGTTCCACCAGCCCGCTCTGCCACTCCCACACGCCCGCCGGCAACACCGTCCCCGCCGTCACCTCGCGCCCGTCCGCCCATTGCCCGTGCCGGCTGGCCCGCACCGTCATGACAGGGGAAAGGACCTTTTGGACGAGCGCGGCTTCAGAGACCGGAGAAGCGGGCCGTGACATGCGCCACACCGCCAACCCCGCCAGAAACGCGGCCGCAGCGGCGGCGACCCTCCACCCGACTGACAGACGCCGTCTTCCGTCCCCCGTCTTCCGTCCTCCGTTCTCCCGCAAGGCCGGACACGCGCCGAGCAGCACATGCATCCGCACCTGCCGCAAATAGGCCTCCCTCCGCTCCGGATCACGCTCCAGCAAAAGGTTGAACGCCGCCGCCTGAGCCTCATCGGCCGCGCCATCCAACACGGCGTCCAACAGCTCGTCGAACCGATCGGCCCCGTTATCTTCCATACCCGTCATATCTGTTCCATCCGCATTGTTTTTTCCACACACCCGTGCAGCAGGTTCCGCAGCCGGTAAAGCATGGAGACCACCGAGGCGGACGAATGGCGAAACTGCTCCGTCAATTCCCGCACCGTCTTGCGCTCTCCGTATTTCGCCGTCAGATAGGCGCGCTGATGACCGGTCAGCTTCTTCAGGCAAGATTCCAAGGCGTCCAGCATCATGTCCGAGTCCGCCTGATCCGTCTGCAGTTCCTCGGCCATGGCGTTCACCACCGCCTCGCTGAAAAACACCCGTTCGCGCGACTTCAGCGTCCGGTACTTGCGCACCTGATACCACGCGAGCGTTTTGGCCCACGGCAGAAAGGGGCGTGACGCGTCGTAGGTCTCGGCCTTCGCCCAGAGATCGACGTTCGTCTCTTGGAGCACATCCGCCGCGTCGTGCGCGTTGCCGACCAGCGACGTGACAAAAACACGCAGCTCAAGCTGGGCTTGAGTCAAGTTGCGGATAAACGCTTCGGAGACCGGTTTGCACGCTTCGGCTGCCATGTCTGCGTCCTTTGTTCACTTATTATAAACAAAGGTGCGCAGAATATAGCGAAATATTTTTCGATCGTTTATTCTTTGTCGAGCCCGGCAGGGAAGACGCAGATGACCCCGTTGGAGTCGTTGCCCCCGTCGCTGCGGACATCCGCCCGGAGCGTGAAGACCGCGCCGACTTTGCAGGCGGGAACGTTGATCGCGTAGTCGAAAATGGCGGGATTGGCCCCTGCCGTGCCGGACTTCTGATCCTTGCCTAGCTCTACACCGTTCTCCAGCAGCGCAACGTTCCGCATCATGAGCCGGTGCTTGCCGCGCAGGTAGATGAAGCGAAGCGTATAGGCTCCTGCCTCCTGAATCCCCTTCGTGATGTCCCATTCGCGCACAGTCCAATCCTCGCCCTGCTCGCCGGTCTTCCACTCGGCCACCGGGCGGTACCACGCCGGCTCTCCTAAGCGGGCCACGTTCAGCCCCATCTGCTTCAGCCGTGCGCAGACTTCGGGCGCGCGCCGCTCGAAGCTTGTCCACGACACCTTCGCCTCCGGCGACCACGCCCGCTCCGCGATCGCGGCGGCGCGCGGGAAAAGCTTCCACTCGGCGTCCGCGCCGTTGTAACAGGACTCGCCCCAAAGGTTGCCCTGTATCCCCAGGACATGCTTCTGCTTTTCCGCCGGGATGCCCTCGACGGGGTTGAACGAGAGGATACGCTCGCAGGAGTTGACCCGCACCCGGAAATAGGCGAAGCCGTCCGGCGCGGCCGTCTGCGGGTAGTCGAGGTACAGGTAGGTCGTGGGCGACATCACCACATCGTGCCCCATCGCGGCCGCGGCCTGCCCGCCTTTGACGCCGCGCCAGGACATCACGGTCGCACCCGGCGCGAGCCCGCCTTCGAGGATCTCGTCCCAGCCGATCAGCCGGCGCCCCCGCTTCGCCAGATACCGGTCGAAATGGCGGACCATCCAGCTCTGCAGCTCGTGCTCGTCCTTCAGCCCGTGCGTGGCTTTGCGGGCCTGGCATTTCGCACAGGCCTTCCAGATATTTTTCGGACACTCGTCGCCGCCGATGTGGATGAAGGGGCTGTCGAACAGAACCAGCACCTCGTCGAGCACACCCTCCAGGAAACGGAGAACCTCGTCGTTGCCCGCGCAGTACATGAACTCCGGCTTGCCCGTGCAGCTCAGGTGCGGATAGGCCCTCATCGCGGCGGTGGCGTGCGCCGGCAGCTCGATCTCCGGTATCACCATGATGTGCCGGGCGCGCGCGTAGTCGAGGATCTCGCGGATGTCGGCCTGCGTGTAAAACCGCGCCGGCCGTTTCGGATCGGAGTTGTCGCCGACGGCGCCGACCGTCGTGAGTTCGGGAAACCGCTTGAGCTCCAGGCGCCAGCCCGTCGAGTCGGTGAGGTGCCAGTGGAACCGGTTGAGCTTGAGCGACGCCATGCCGTCCAGGATCTTCAGCACGGTCGCTTTGCCGAGAAAGTGCCGGGCCTCGTCGATCATCACCCCGCGCCAGCCGAAGCGCGGCGCGTCGCGGATTTCCACGCACGGAAGGCTCTTCCCTTCCGCCGTCACCAGTTGACGGAGAGTCTGGGCACCATAAAAGAGCCCTGCCGCATCGGAAGCCGCAAGACGGATACGGTCGGGTGTGACCCGCAGCAGGTACCCTTCGGGCGGGAGGGCATCGTTCGGTGCCGCACCCTCCAGCGTGATCTCTCCAGTCACGGGTGGCTGACCTGCCGCCCCCGCACGCAACACGGGCAGCGGCAGCCCGGTTGACGCGCGCCAGACCGCCGCGAGAGAACGCGCCGCCGCCTCTCCTCCCGGCGCGGCCGGCGCGTATACGCACACCGTCGTCCCGACGAGCGGAAACACTCCGGGATTCTCCTTCACATCGGCGGGTTCGGGACAAAGCGCGGACAACGCCGCCGCTGCGCTCAGCGCGCCGAGACAAAGCGAGAGCCGAACTGTGGTGAGAGCGATACAGGCTGTTTTCATAAAAACTCCGTGTGTGTTCAGGCGACAGGTTATGGTAGGGACGCCTCCCCGAGGCGTCCGCGGAGACACGCCTCGGACGGCTCGGGGAGCCGTCCCTACCGGATAATGACCGTTCAGCGCATCAACATCAAGGTTCCCCAACGGTTATAACTGGTGAAGCTTTCGTTCTCCGCCTGCGTCATGTAGGCGGCGCGGATCCAGTCCGCGCCGCGCGGCACGGTTTCGAGGCGCACCTCGTCCAGCACGCCCGCGAAGGTCTTGGTCGCGTCCGCGTCGCTGCCCGCATGGCCGAAAGTGAGCGCCTGATTGGTCGGGAGGCCGGCGGCCAGCGCGTCGGGCACCGTGGTCAGCGGCTGTCCGTTGCCGTAGGCCTGCACGCTCCCCGAGGGATTGACCGCCACGGCGTAGTGGGTCCAGGCTCCGGTGGAGGGCGCGACCAGCGACGCCGCGTCCGCGGCCGCCACCTTCAGCTTGCCGGCCGCGTTGTTCAGCGTCGCGTACGCCACCGCGCCCGTGCCCGCCAGCACGACCGCCTGGTCCGCGACCGGCGCCTGCTGCTTCGCCCAGAACGAGAAGGTCTGCGGCCCGGCGGCCGGTTGCGCCCGGGTCCGCACGCGTTGCGCGACCTCCGACCACGCCAGCCCCTCGCCCGCCAGCGCCGCGGCCGCCGCGGGCGCGGCCTGACCGAGCAGCGCCGCGCCGTTCTGCGCGGCCGAGGCGTCGGCCAGCAGCAGGCGGTCCGTGCCCGTGAAGTGCCACACGCCGCCGAACCCGCCCGACCAGACGCGCGCGTTGGACGTGTCCACCGGAATCGCGTAGCGCGCGGACAGATAGGCCTCGATGCGGCGGCGCTCGGTGTCCGAGATGAGCCGGTCATAGACCAGCACCTCGGCGAGGTCGCCGTCCAGCGGCAGGTCCAGTGCGCCGTCCGAGGTGCCCGCGCCGAAAATGATCACGCTGTCGTTGACGCCGGTTAGGCCCCAGAGCCCGGCAGGCGCGGTGCTCTGGGTCAGGTTGACGCCGTTGACGTAGAAGCGCGAGGACAGCTCGTCGCACAGCATCGTCGCGATGACCGGCACGTTGGTCTGGCACGGCAGAAGCTGGGACACCACGCCGTTGGCACGACGCGTAATCAAACCGTTGGTCACGCTGAGGCGGCTGCTGCTGTTGGCACCCTGCATGACGACCCGTTCGCTGGCATCGGCCGCGCGCGTGCTGAATACCGCGACTGCGGAATAGGCCTTGCCGATGGGCGAGGCAAGACTCTTCAGGCTGTCGTACTGGCCCGCGACAGCATCGAAGCGCAGCGCGGGCTTGCTGTTGAAGGAGGCGCCGACTTTCTCGGGCATACGGTTGGTGACGGGCTGCGTGGCATTCATCCCGGCGGTGTCGGTCTGATTCTCGCACTTGGAGACGCGCGGGGTCGTGCCGTCCAGGATATCGGCGACCATGTAGTCGCCGCGCAACCACTGGCGCAGGCCGACCGCAGGCACACGGTGGGCCGAGAGGGCGTCGTATTTCAGCGCCAGATAGCGCTCGACCTGTTGCCGTTCCGTGTATGACAGGGCGCGGTCGTAAGCGATCACCTCCAGCACGTCGCCGGCCCAGCCGTCGCCGCTGGTGCCGCTGGCGCCCAAGCCGAGAATGTTGGGGCCCAAGTGGACGGCAACCGAAGGATAGGCGAAGCCGTTGAGGCTGGCCTGGGTATTGGTGCCGTCGCCGATTATCCCCGCCACGAACGGCCTGCCGACAGGAGGGCGGAGATCGGGGGTTGCGAGCGTCGTATAGCCGCCCGGCCTGGCCGTAAAGAGAAAGAACTTGCCGGCACCTTCGATGGCGACGCCGCAGTTGTAGCCGGCCGAGCCTTGGACGATGCGCCGCCAGTTGTACCCTCCCGAGTTCATGAGAAACGTTCCGGCCACGAAATAGGAGTACGGCGTGTTGGTCGCGCTCCAGCCCGTGACCATGCCGTCCTTGGGAACGATCGCCTCGAAGCGCACAGCGGGCAGGCCGTTCACCGCGTTGGCCATCCACACCGGCTGCATGGCGGCATTGCCTTGCGTCGCGTTGCGCCCGTTGCCGGACTGGTCGGCCCACGTCGAGACGTAGCCCGAGCCATTGGTGGCGACGCCCGCGCCCGCGTGCAGCCACAGGCCGCAGTTCGGCAGATCGGTCGGCACGAACGGGTTCGCGTCAGCCGCCCGGGCGGGGTTCTTCCAGTAGGCCGTGATCTGCGTGTTCCGCACGAGGGCCGGCACCTGCACCCACACATGCGACTCGCCGTTGGTGTTCCAGGTCTCGGTCTCGTGCTGAAGCACGGCTCCGTCCTCGCCGGTGAAGAGCAGGTCCGCGCCGCCCGCCAGGCAGTCGCGGTAGCGGAAGCGACCGTTGCCGCACCCGTCCCAAAGCTTGACCAGCGCGGGGAAGTTGGTGAGCGCCGAAGAGCCGGCGTACCCGCCGAAGCGGATCGGCATGGAGCGCTGCCACGTGCCCAGCGCCGCCGGAGGCTCCTTGTAAAGAACGATGGCGTTGCCCTCGCGCACCGCCCGGTACGGGCAGGGCGCCTCGATCTCCCAGCCGGAGAGGTCGGTCGCGCCGGTCATGGAGGTCGCCTCGATGATGCGGAGCGAATCGGGGCAGGCCGCGGCCGAGGCGGCCACAAGCTCGACGGTCATGAAGCCGGGCACTGCGAGAGCGGCATTGACCTTGACGCTGTCGTTGGTGACGGCGTTCACTTGGCAGCGCAGGCGAACGCCGCTGAGGCCAGGCGCCGTGCCGTAGGTGAGGCAGCCGAAGCCGTCGTTGGCCGAGGGGTCGCCGGGCGCGATGACCGCGCCCGGATATTGCAGGACCGCCCCTGCCGAGGTCACCAGCCCCGTGCCGCCTAGAGTGCCGCCCGGCATGACCCTGACCTGGCCGGCGCCGAGGCAGCCGGCCGAGGTGCCGTTGGCCAAGGCCGTGCCGCCCTCGATGGTGCAGGTGCCGGCGTAGGCGCTTGGCTGCGTGAAGGCCCAGACGCCACCCTTGACGGTGACGAACAGCGAGTTGGCGCCGCCGGGCGCGTTGGCGAGCGGCGTGTTCAGCGTGTTGACGCCCGCGGAGGTGCCGCCCAGCGAGAGGTAGGCGGGGCCCGCGCCGGGCGTGTCGGCAGCGGCCCACGCGCCGTTGAAGGTCAGGCCCGCGCCAGCGGGGCTGTTATTCTCGACCGAGCAAAGACGGACAAAGGAGAACGGCCGGTCCGTGGCGGCGGCTTCGGCGCCCACATAGCGGAATCCGCCGCTGAAGCTGAAACGGCGGTTGCCGAGCAGCACAACGGCATCGTTGCCGGAGGCCGCGCCAAGCGAACTGGGCTGGCCCGCATTCGCCAGGCGCATGATTTCAGCGGTGCCGGTTTTCAGGACAACGGGGCCGGTGAAGGTGTTAGACGGGCAGGCGAGGGCGAGCGTGCCGGCGAAATCCAGACCCATGCCCAACATGATTCCGCCTTCGCCCGAGAGCAGGCCAGAGAGCGTCAGACGCCTGGCCGTGAGCACAGAGAAGGTGTGCGTCCCAACGGGCAACGCGGTGTCCAAGCCCCAAGTCACCGCCGAAGCGGGGTTGCAGAAGAAGCCGTTGTTCAGGGTCACGGGGTTGCCGGAGAACTGCCAGGCTTGATCCCAGACCATGACACTGTCGAGCGTCAACCCGGTGAGGTCGTTGGTCGAGACCGTCCGGGCAATGCCATTAAAGGCGAGCATCGGCGCGGCGGGCATGGCCTGCTGCCAGTTGGCGCTGTCGCTCCAGAGGCCGCTCGACCCCGAACCGCTCCAGACCGGGCCGTCGAAGCCCTCGGCCGTCACGCCGTACCGTGCGGCCAGGTAATCCTCCACCTGCTGTCTTTCGGTTGTCGTCAGGGCGCGCTCGTAGGCGATCACCTCGGAGATCTGCGCTTCCCCCTCGTCATTGTAGCCGTCAACGCTGCCGATGCTCAGCCGGCCGGGCGGCATCTTGGCGGTGGGGTTGCCGGTGAGGTCGCGGCCGTTCACAAAAAAGAGCTGATTCGTCGTGGTGGTCACCGCCGAAAGCATGTAGGTGCGGTTGAAACGATATGCGGATTTTAGCCTCGTGATGTTTCCGCTTAATTCGCCGCTGCCGCCATGCGCGTAGAAGGTTCCGGGCGTGGAGGTTCCGAGGAACCAGTTCTTGTCGCGCGAGCCCAGAAGGCGGCGCCAAGTGATGCCGAGCTCGTTCCCGTCGAGCACCCGCGCCACAATATAGGTGGTGCAGGCGTTGGTGAGCGGGGTTCCGGTCAGCAGCCTTGCGTTGTACCCGTTGTTGTAGTTCCGCATGTCGAAATAGACGGTCGGAAGGCCGTTGGGCCCGCTTTCCTGATATAAGGGCTGACGGTTGACTTCGTTGGTCTGATACGCATGGTTGCCGCTGCCCGACAGATCGGTCCATTGCGACACCCGGCCCGCGCTGTTATTGGTCTGAATATTGGCCTCGCCTGCCTGCAGCCACATCACGCAGCCCGTCAGATTCGTAGGTTCGAAAGCCTCCGCATCTGGAGACCCAAGAACAGACGCTAAAAGGACCGAAAGCGTTATCATTCGTCTCATGATTGTATTCCTTAGGTGCCTTACAAACCAATACCAGCAACAAAAACACGTTGCCTCATACAACGGCAAGGGGTTTTGTGTCATAGACCTCTTCGTGTCCTCGGTGAACTTCGTGTGAGGATTTCGCCGGCGCGCGCACGCTCACTGCATCAACATCAAGGTTCCCCAACGGTTATAACTGGTGAAGCTTTCGTTCTCCGCCTGCGTCATGTAGGCGGCGCGGATCCAGTCCGCGCCGCGCGGCACGGTTTCGAGGCGCACCTCGTCCAGCACGCCCGCGAAGGTCTTGGTCGCGTCCGCGTCGCTGCCCGCATGGCCGAAAGTGAGCGCCTGATTGGTCGGGAGGCCGGCGGCCAGCGCGTCGGGCACCGTGGTCAGCGGCTGTCCGTTGCCGTAGGCCTGCACGCTCCCCGAGGGATTGACCGCCACGGCGTAGTGGGTCCAGGCTCCGGTGGAGGGCGCGACCAGCGACGCCGCGTCCGCGGCCGCCACCTTCAGCTTGCCGGCCGCGTTGTTCAGCGTCGCGTACGCCACCGCGCCCGTGCCCGCCAGCACGACCGCCTGGTCCGCGACCGGCGCCTGCTGCTTCGCCCAGAACGAGAAGGTCTGCGGCCCGGCGGCCGGTTGCGCCCGGGTCCGCACGCGTTGCGCGACCTCCGACCACGCCAGCCCCTCGCCCGCCAGCGCCGCGGCCGCCGCGGGCGCGGCCTGACCGAGCAGCGCCGCGCCGTTCTGCGCGGCCGAGGCGTCGGCCAGCAGCAGGCGGTCCGTGCCCGTGAGGTGCCACACGCCGCCGAATTCGGATGACCACACCGCGGGGTTCACCCGGGCCATGGGGATCGCGTAGCGCGCGGAGAGGTAGGCCTCGACGCGGCGGCGCTCGTTGTCCGAGATCAGCCGGTCATAGACCATCACCTCGGCGAGGTCGCCGTCCAGCGGCAGATTGAGTGCGCTGTCGCCGGTGCCCGCGCCGAGATAGAAGACACTGCTGCCGGCACCGACTTTCCAGAGTCCTACCGGCGCACCGCTCTGAGTCAGGTTGACGCCGTTGAGATAGAACCTGGATGTCTGCGCGTCACAGGTCATGACCGCGATGGCCGCCTGATTCGTCTGCGCCGGCGCGAACTGCGACACCACGCCGGAGGCCTGCCGCAGGATCAGCCCGTTGGTGACGCTGAGACGGCTGGTGGCGCCGGCACCCTGCAGGACAACCCGTTCCGTCCCGTCGGACGCCCGCGGCGCGAAGACCGCCACCACGGAGTAGGTCGTGTCCAGCGCCACCAAGGTGGCCTTCATGCTGTCGTACTCGCCCGCCACGGCGTCGAACCGCAGGACCGGCTTGCCGTTGAGCGCCCCGGCGATTTTTTCGGGCATACGGTTGGTGGTGCTTTGCAGGGCGTGAACGCTGTTCCCGTATTGCGTCTGGTTGTCCCAGCGTTTGACCCGGTTTACCGCGCCGTCGGCGACGTCGGCGACCGCGTCTTCGGAACGCAGCCACTGGACCAGGCCTGCGGAGGGCACCCGATGGGCGGAGCGCATGTCGTACTTCAGCGCGAGGTAGCGCTCCACCTGCCGCCGCTCCTCGAACCCCAGCGCGCGGCTGTAGACGATGACCTCGAAAATATGGCCCAGCCACGGGTTGCTGCTGACGCCGCCGTGACCCAGAATCAGCGTGCCGGGTCCGTGGTGCTTGGCGAGCGGCGTGAACCCGAAGCCGTTCAGCGTGAACTGCGTGTTCGTGCCGTCACCCAGGATCGCCGCCACGAACGGCACGCCGCCCACGGGACGGATCCCCGTGTTCGCGATCGCATAAAATCCACTCCCGCCCGCACCGGTGGGGATGAAGGGGTAGAAATCCCCCCCCGACCCGTTCAGCTCGACACCCCAGTTGTAATTGGCCGGGCCGGTCATGATCCGGTACCAGCTATACGTCGTGCTCTCCTGATAACTGGCAGTCACAAAAACCGAGTAGGTGCCGTTGCTGGTGCCCCAGGTCGTGGTCAACCCGTCTTTGTAGGCCCCCCCCTCGAAGCGCAGACCGGGCAGGCCGTTGACCACGTTGTTGGTCAGGCAGGGCTGATACCGGGAATCGCTCCGCACGGCCTCATGCCCGTTGCCCGACTGGTCGGCCCAGCGCGAGACAAGCCCGGCGCCGTCGGCCGTCACACCCGCGCCGGCGTGCAGCCACATGGCGCAGCCCGTCAGGTCGGTCGGCAGGAAAGGATTCGCGTCCGTCGCGCGGGCCGGGTTTTTCCAGTGCGCGGTGATCTCGGTGTTGTGGACCAGCAGCGGCACCCGTACCCAGACGTGCGACTCGCCGTTGGTGTTCCAGGTTTCGATCTCGTGATCCAGCCACGCGCCCGCCTCATCGGTGAAGAGCAGGTCCGCCCCGTCGGCCAGGCAGTCGGCGTACCGGAAGCGGCCGTTGCCGCACCCGTCCCACAGTTTGATCAGCGCCGGGAAGTTGGTGAGTTCCGCATGGCCGTCGTACCCGCTGAACCGCACCGGCATGGAGCGCTGCCACGCGGCCAAGTGCGGCGGCGGCTCTTTCACGAGCACCACGGCGTTGCCCTCCACCACGGCGCGGTAGGCGCACGGCGCCTCGATGTCCCAGCCGGAGAGGTCCACGCTGCCGGTCAGGGAGACCGCCTTGACGATTGTGAGCCGGTCCGGGCACGCCTCTTCGGAATCGGCCTCGACGCGCACGGTCATGAAGCCGGGCGGCGACCAGGCGGTTTCGATGAGGATCAAGTCATTCGTCTGAGCCGTGGTCTGGCAGCGCAGCTCCATGCCGTTCAGCACCGGCGCGGCGGAGAAGGTCAGCGTGCCGATGCCGTCCTCCACGTCCGGATTGCCCGGAACCAGGACCGCCCCGGGCATCAGGCTCAACGAGGCATAGCCGGCCAGCCGGCCCGTGCCGCCCAAAACGCCGCCCGCTTTGATCGTCACCGTACCCGCGCCCAGATAACCCGAGGTCGTGCCCCCGACGAGCACGCTGCCGCCCTCGACCGTCAGTCCTCCGGTGAACGTGTTTGCCGAGGAAAAGGCCCAGACGCCGCCGGTGATCTTCACAATCAGACTATTCGCGCCGCCGGGCGCGTTGGCGATCACGCCGTTGACCGTGTTGACGCCCTTCGAGGTCCCGGCCAGCGTAAGGGTCGCCGGACCGATCCCGGCCGCGTCCATGGCCGACCAGTTGCCGTTGAACGTCAGGCCCGCGCCGGCCGGGCTCGCGTTCACGATCGCCATGTCGCGCAGGAAAAGAAAAGGCCGGTCTGTCGCGGACGGTTCCGTGCCGACATACCGGAGCGTGGCCGGGATCCCGCTGCCGAGGTTGCCGAGCCGCACCGCGGCGCTCCCGCCGCTCGCCGCGCCCAGCGAACTGGCCTCGCCCGCATCGCCGAGGCGGGTGATCTCCGTTGTCCCGCACTTGAGCAGCGTCTGACCCGTGAAGGTGTTGGTCGGGCAGGAGAGCTTCAGGGTTCCGCCATAACCGGCGCCCAACCCCGCCGTCAGCCCGCCCGCGCCTGAAAGCCGGCCCGCGAGATTCAGCCGTCCTCCGGTCTTCACGGAAAAAAAGTGGCCCCCCTCCGGCAAAGCCGTGTCCAGTTCCCAATCCACCGTGCCCGCGGTGAAACTCATGAAATCGCTTTTCAGGGAAACGGGGTTGCCGGAATACCTCCAGGTCGAATCCCAAACCGTCACATGCGCGAGCGTCAGCCCGGTCAAGTCATTGGTCGACGTGCGCTTCACGCCGTTGTTGAAGACCAGCGCAGGCTCCGCCGGCATCGCCTGGGCCCAGTTGTTCGTGTTGCCCCAGAGGCTATCCGCGCCCGCGCCGCTCCAGACCGGACCGTAAAATCCCTCGTCCGTCACGCCATACCGTCCGGCCAGATACGTCTCGACCTCTTCGCGCTCCAGCGCGGTCAGGGCGCGGTCATAGGCGATCACCTCCGAAATCAGCGCGTCGCTGGGGTCGGCCGAGGTGTTGCCCGCGCCGCCGATGGTCAGGCGCCCCGGCGCCAAGGTGCGCTCGGGAGATCCGGTGAGGTCGAAGCCGTTCACAAAGAAACGCTGTTCCGTCATCGTGTTCACGGCGGAGAGCGTGTAGGTGCGGTTGAAGGTGAACACGGACTTGAAGCGCGTGACGGTTCCGCTCAGCTCGCCGTTCGAATGCGCAAAGAAGGAGCCGCCGTCCGTATACGTCCCCAGCATCCAGTTCGCGTCGCGCGCCGGCAGAATGCGTCGCCACGTGAAGCCGCGCTCACTGGCGTCCACCACCCGCGCCACGACAAAGACCGAATAGGAGTTCGTCAGGTAGTTGGTGGTGAGCAGGCCGGCCGCGTAGGCGTCGCTGCCGTTGCGGCGGTCGAAAAAGAGCGTCGGCTGGCCGCCGGGACCCTCCGCCTGATAAAGCGGCTGGCGGTTGGCATCGGTCTGGTAGGCGTGGTTGCCGTTGCCCGACAGGTCGCTCCACTGCGACACGCGGCCCGCCACAGTGTTCGTCACGATGGCCGCCTGAGACGCCTGCAGCCACATCACGCAGCCGGTCAGGTTCGTGGGCTCGAACGCGCCGGCGTCCTCCGCCCGGAAAAAACCGCACAGACAAACAGACAGAAAAGCGCCGACAACCCTTCGTTTCATAAACCACATCCTTCCATGCCTGCGAGTTCTTTGAATAAACATCTACTATGTTTAAAGTCTATCGGTCTTCGCCCCCGACCGTCAAGTGCAATGCGGCACCGGTGCGGAATCGGTTGGTGGCCGGGGCTCGCGATCATGCCGCGTTGCGCGCGCGAAGCTGCAGCGCGTGCGGCGAAGTAGGGCGGGACGTCCCCGGACCGCCCCTTGAAACGCATTTTTTCTTTCTCCCGGCAATAAAACCGCGCCGGAGTCGTTAGCTTTTTAGAATACTGTTTTTTTATCCCTTATCAAGGAGTGAGATGAAGCCTCTGACCCGCCTGTTGACTGTGACCGTCTTGTGTGTTGCCGGCGCGACGTCCGGCCAGCAGAACGGGGACGCCGCCCCGCGTCACCCGCGCACCATCAACCGCGGCAACTGGGTCGGCAAGCGGGTGCTGACCAAGGAGTTCATGGAGAAGGTCGGCATCCAGGGCGAACAGGCCGAAAAGATCAAGACCGAACTCTCCGCGCTCGAAGCCAAATCCCTAAAGCTTGAGGAGAGCATCAACCAAGAGGCCTTGAAGCAGGCCGAGCTCGCCAAAAAGGTCCTCGACGAGCCCGGCGCGAGCGTCGACGAGATCATGCGCATCATCGAGCGCATCGGCCAGCACCGCACGGAGCAGGCCAAGCTGGCCATGCGGCTGATGCTGGTCATCCGCGACAACCTGACCGCCGACCAGCGCAAAAAAGCCTCGGAGCTGCTGGCCTCCGAGGGCAAGCGGCGCATCGAAGAGCGCGCGGCCGAGCGCGCGGCCCGCGAGGCGCGCGAGAAAAACGAGCGCCCCGCCGACAAGAAACGCCCCGCTGCCCCGCAGGGCTGGTAAGACGAGCGCACTTTTTTTCGTCCCGCCACGCTTAACGGTTGTCTAACACCGCAGACCCGCCGTATAATAAGCGGTTGGCGATGATTATTCTGCACACATGCTGGCGTGAAGGGTTCCTTTACGTTTGGGGCGAACAGGAGGCCTTTGAGGCTCTGTCGGCAGATGCGGAGTCCTTCGCCGGCCGCTCGCCTTTCGACGCCGGCCCGGAACGGCTCTGCTTGCTTCTGAAGCGGTTGCTCTGGGAAGAGGCGGACGAGCTGGACCGGGCGCCGCTCGCCTTGGACCTCCCCTCCCGCCGCAGCGCCGCCGGCGTGCGGCCCCTGCCCTCGCACCCTTTTCTCTGCGACGGCGAGGAGGATAGCGGCGACGGCGTCCCCTTCCTGCACCCGTGGCACGTCACCGCCGTCAAGCTCCCGTGGAAAGCGGCCCTCGCGCTCTTGGGGCTCACGCAGGAGCGGCGCCTCGCCGAAGATGTTTTTGCCGCGGAGGACCTGCTCAGCTTCGCCGTGCTCTACCGGTACACCGGCGCGCTGGTGGCGCGGGGCCGTTTCCTGCCGGCCCTGCGCCAGGCGACGCCGGCCGCTTACGAGGCCTGCTGGCGGCCGACGCTCGAAGGCGCGGAGCGGCAGCGCCTGTGCGCGCTCGCGGCGCGCATCCCGCCCGCCGCCACGTGCGGCCAGAAGCCGCTGCGCGTCGCGGAGGCCCTGCTGGAGGAGCTGACCGACCGCCTCGTGCGCTTCAGCGTGTGCACCACCCTTTCGCGCGCCCAGGCCGAGCACGGCAAGTATTACAGCGTTCACGACGCCTGGTTCTCCGCCCTGCGCGGGGAGTCGCGGGCCGTGCGCTGGGGCGAGGGCGAGGAGCTTGAGGCGCTGCGGACGAGCCTGCGCCAGTGGCGGCGGCCGGTGGAAGGCGGCGGCACGGACGGCGCGTCCCTGCTCTTTCAGCTCGATGCGCCGGCCGCTCCCGAAACGGCCTGGTTTCTCCAGGTGCGGCTGGCCGACGCGGCCGGCTCCTACGCCTTTCCCGCGGATATCGGGGCCCTGGCCGATAGCGGGCCGCACCTCAGCGAGCGCCTGCTCGTGTCGCTCGGCCAGGCGGCGCTGCTTTTTCCGCCGCTCGAGCACGCCGAGCCGCACGCCGCAGGGTTCGGCTGCGCGCTGGCCCCGCAGGAGGCGCACGCGTTCCTGACCGTCGCCGCCGCGATGCTGGAGGCCTCCGGGTACCGCGTCCTTCTGCCGCCGCAGTGGCTTCAGGGCTCGGCCTCCATGATCGCCTTGGAGGCGGACGCCCAGCCCCAGCCTGCGCCGGGGGACGCGGCGCACACGCTGGACGAGAAGGTGGAGGTCACCTGGTCGGTGACGCTCAACGGCGAACGGCTCTCCGGCGAGGAGCTGGAAGAGTTGCTGCAGGCGCCGACGCCGCTGGTCTTTTTCCGCGGGCAGTGGCTGCGGGTCGATGTGAAGCGCATCCGCGACGCGCTGCGGGTCTGGCAGCGGAGCACCGCCGAGACGCAGACGGCGCGGGAGGTGGTCCGGCTGGCGATCGGGACCGCGGAGGGCCAGCACGGCCTGGAGGTGGCGCAGGTGCGGGGCGGCGGCTGGCTGGCGCCCTTCCTCAAGCGGCTCTCCGGCGAGCAGCCCTTCGAAACGCTGCCTGCGCCCGAAGCCTTCCGCGGCGAGCTGCGCCCTTACCAGCTGCGCGGGTTCAGCTGGCTGGTGTTCCTGCGGACGTGGGGCTTCGGCGCCTGCCTGGCCGACGACATGGGCCTCGGCAAAACCATTCAGGCGCTGGCCTTCTTCCTGCACGAGAAGGCGCGGGGCGAGCGCCGCCCGCTGCTGCTGGCCGGGCCGATGTCCGTGCTCGGCAACTGGCTGCGCGAGGCGCAGCGCTTCGCGCCGAGCCTGCGCTTCCTGCTGCACCACGGGGCCGAGCGGCGCCACGGGGAGGCCTTCACGCGCGAGGCGCGGCAGGCCGACGTGGTGGTCACCAGCTACCACCTGCTGTACCGCGATTACGCCGACCTGCGCAAGGTCGGCTGGGCCGGCCTCGTGCTCGACGAGGCGCAGAACATCAAAAACCCGGACACGCGCCAGGCCCAGGCCGCCCGCGCGCTGCAGGCAGACTACCGCATCGCGCTCACCGGCACGCCGATGGAGAACCACGTGGGCGAGCTGTGGTCCATCATGGACTTTCTCAACTCCGGCATGCTGGGCAAGCGCGCGGTGTTCCGCGAGACCTTTTTCCGCCCCATCCAGTCGGGCACGGACCCCGGCGCGCGCACGCGTTTGCGGCGCGTCACCGCCCCCTTCATCCTGCGCCGACTGAAAACCGACCGGCTGGTCATCGCCGACCTCCCCGAAAAGGTGGAGGGCAAGGTGTATTGCCCGCTGACCCTCGAGCAGGCGCGCCTGTACGAGGAGGAGCTCGAGGCCTTCCGGCGCGACGTCGAGACGAGCGAGGGAATCTCCCGGCGCGGCCGGATCCTGGCGGTCCTGACGCGGCTGAAGCAGGTGTGCAACCACCCGGCGCACTACCTCGGCCAGACGCAGGCGCTGGCCAAGCGATCCGGCAAGCTCGCGCGCCTCGAAGAGATGCTCGAAGAGGTCTTCGCGCGGGGCGAGAGCGCGCTGGTGTTCACGCAGTACGCGGAGATGGGCAAGCTGCTCAAGCGGCACCTCTGCCAGACCTTCGCCTGCGACATGCCGTTCCTGCACGGAGGCGTCCCGCGCCACGAGCGCGACCGCCTGGTGCAGACGTTTCAGGAGGGGGCGCAGCCGCAGGCGTTCATCCTTTCGCTCAAGGCCGGCGGCACCGGCCTGAACCTGACCCGGGCCAGCCACGTGTTCCACTACGACCGCTGGTGGAATCCGGCGGTGGAAGACCAGGCCACGGACCGCGCGTTCCGCATCGGCCAGACCCGCAACGTGATGGTCCATAAGTTCATCTGCGGCGGCACGCTGGAGGACCGCATCGACGCGCTGATCGAGAGCAAGACCGCCCTGGCCTCAGAAATCGTCACGAGCGGCGAGGCCTCCCTCACGGAGCTCTCGAACGCCGAGCTGCACGACATCCTGCGGCTCAACGAGACCGTCGTGACCGACGAGGAAGACGCGAGGAGCGCCGAACGATGAGCAAGAAGAAACGCTACGCGCTGCGGACGCCCCTGAGCGTCAAAGGCGGCATCCGCGCACAGAACCCCCACAGCGGGCACCTGCGCGTGTGGTGGAGCCGGCGCTGGGTCGAGATCCTCGAGAATTTCCGGCTGGGCGCGCGCCTGGGCCGCGGGCGCAACTATGCGGTCTCCGGGCAGGTCTCTTCGCTGCACATCCGCGCCGGCGAAGTCACCGCGTCCGTGCAGGGCTCGGACAAGGCGCCCTACGAAAGCGCGATCGGCCTCCAAACCGTGGCGGGCGAGGCCAAAGACCGCATCATCCAGACCTTGCGGCGGCGGCCGATGCTGGTCGCCCGGCTTTTGGTCTCAGACCTGCCGGCCGAAGTCGAGACGCTCTTCCGCGCGGAAAAGTGCCCGCTCTTCCCCCGGCGCGACAACGACATCGTGAGCCGCTGCTCCTGCCCCGACTACGCCAACCCGTGCAAGCATCTGGCGGCGATCTACTGCCTGCTGGGCGAGGCGGTCACCAAGAACCCGCTCCTGCTGCTGGAGCTCCGCGGGATCAGCCGGGCCGACCTGCTGGGCCAGGCGTACGAAGAGGCCGGCGCGGCGGACGCGCCCGACCCGGCGGAGGCGTCCGACCCCGCCGACCGGTCCGACTTTTACGGCGCACCACAGGAGGACTTCACCGATTTCGGCCCCGCGCAGAACTCCGTGACCCACGCGCCGCTGATCTGCCGGCTCGGGCCGCTCCCGTTCTGGCGCGGCCAGGAGCGTTTCGCCGATACGCTGGAGCACCTCTATACGCGCGCCGCAACGCGGGGCTGGACCGTCTGGACAGGCGAGCCGCTCGACCTGCGCCGCGAGGACGAGAAGGTCATCATCAAAGGGGCGACCCTGCACCTCAAGCAGCGTAAAATGCGCGTCGATGCCTCCTGGATGTGAGCGCGGCAGCCGTGTAGCCGTTTCTGGCAGGGACGCCTCCCCGAAGCGTCCGCCCTTCGGCTTGCTCAAGGTAGACGGACGGTTCGGGGAACCGTCCCTGCCTGACATCGCTCAACGGCTATGCGCTAACTTGATCCGCTCTATCCCGCCACAGTTCAGTCTCGCCGCGCGACGGTCACCTCTTGCTCGGGCGCGTTGGCCACCAGCCAGAGGCCGCCGGGCTCGACCTCGTCCGCCCGCACCACGCGCAGGATCGGCGCGACCGCTTCGGGCAGGCCCGGCACCAGCTCGGGCAGGCAGTCCCGCACCGCCTCCAGCCGCGCGCGGTTGAGCCGGTTCGCCGGACGGTCCGGGAAGAGCGCGAAGTAGATCATGTTCAGCTCCACCAGCTCGCCGAAGAAGTGCGTGCCCAGCGAGATGTCGGGCGTCAGGAAGGCGTGCATCTGCGCCACCTCGCACAGCGCCGCGACGTGGTTGATCTCCGAGAAGCTCACCGGGACGCCCAGCGAGGCCATGTGCGTGCCCCACCGCCCGGGCCCGACCGCCAGCACCGTGCCGCCCCGCTTGCCGAACGCGCGGTTGATCTCGCCGATGGCCCGCGCCACCGCATGGCGCGTGTTCTCCGGCAGCGCGCCGTACCGCTCCGGCCGCACGTACAGGATCCAGTCCAGCCGCGTGACGCGGCTGTGCCCCACCACCGCGCCCTTGCTCATCAGCAGCGCGTCTTCGGGCGCCACGCGCAGCTCCGGCACGTTCGGGTTGTGTGTGCCCTGCACCTGCAGCGGGCGGCACTGCAGCAGGTTGATGCGGTAGGTCCGGTCGTCCAGGAAGTTGACGGCGAACTCGACGTCCACCGGCCGGCCGTAGGCCGTCTCCAGCGACTTGAGCAGCTGCCGCATGTCGGCCACGAAATCCGTGGCGGTCAGCAGCTTGTCGAAGGTCAGGATGCGGTGCGCGCGCCCCTGCATCAGCGACTGCTCCTCGAAGGAGGTGAAGAGCTCGATGGGCACGTCGCGCGCGTCCTTGAGCAGGTCCTCGAAATAGCCCGACCGCAGGGTGTCCGCCTCCAGGTCGATGAAGTCGACCTTGCGCTGGGAGTGGCGGCAGACCTCCTGGAAATCGGATTCGGGCCGGCGCAGCGGCGCGTTGAGCGCGACCACGCGCGTGTAGTCGTCGTCGACGCGGTCGACGGCGCGCGTGCCGAGCCCGTAGACCAGGCGCACCACGCCCGCCTCGGGGTCGATCTCCTTGCTCCAGACGAAGGGGTTGTACGAGAAGCCCACCCCCGCGAGGTGCGGATAGAAGGTGTGGCTCTGCAAGACGCCGGTCACGCGCATCACGAGCAGCGCCATCTGCTCGTCGCGCTCCAGCAGCTTGTGGCGGGCGCGGTAGTTGAGCGCCTCGCGGCTCATGGTGCTGGCGTAGACGGTCAGCACCGCCTCCAGAAACGCGGACAGGCGCGCTTCACGCGTGCCCTGGTTCGCGCAGAACACGCTCTCGTATTTGCCCGCGAACGCGTTGCCGTAGTTGTCTTCCAGCAGCGAGCTGGAGCGCACGATCACCGGGTACTGGCCGAAGTAGTCCAGCATCTCCTCGAACTGCCGCAGCACGTAGTCGGGGAAGGTGCCGGCCAGGATCTTCGCGCGCGCCTCGTCCACGCCCTCCAGAAACGTTTCGGGCGAGTGCTGCTGCTCGCGGTAGGGCCACAGCCCGTTGCGCACGAGGAAGGTGTAGAAGACGTCCGCGCCGATGTAGAAGGAGTCGTGCGGCTCCAGCCGCGTGCCCGCGCGCGCCGCGTCGCGCGCCACGATGTTGCGGGCCACCAGCATGCCGACGGTCTTGCCGCCGATCAGCCCCGTGCCCACCATGCGCCCCCGGATGTCCAGCAGGTCTGCGACGCTCAGGTACTCGCGCACGAGCGGCATGATCGCGTCGTCGCGCGTGACCACCATGCGCACGAGCTGCCGCCACACGTCGTGCCGCTGCTCTTCGGAGTAGGCCGGCGCGGCATCGGGGTTCGCGACCATCTCCTCCGCGCGGCGCAGGATCTCTTCGCCGTAGGCCTCGTCCGCGGCCCAGTCCGGCCCGGCGTTGGAGAGCACCTCGGCGATCACCGCGCTGGAGCGCACGACCTCGAACAGGTCCTGCTCCTTCCAGACGTGCAGCAGGTGGATCGTCGGCGTGTAACGGAACTGCGTCTTGACCGGCCGCACGTAGAGCCGGCCGTTGGCGTGGAACACGTCGATGAAGAGCTGGGTCGTGGACTGCACCGGCTCGGTCGCGTGCCGCGAGTGGTGCCGCCGCAGCAGGCCGAAGTAGGCGAT
>CAYZQL010000003.1:0-43032 GCA_964480555.1 uncultured Lentisphaeraceae bacterium
TGGCCCGCAAGGTGGTCGAGAAGGCCGTGCTCGCCTCGCGCGCGCGCATCGCCGCACGCAAGGCGCGTGACCTGACGCGCCGCAAGGGCGTGCTCGACGGCTTGGCGCTGCCCGGCAAGCTGGCCGACTGCTCCGAGCGCGACCCGGCCAAGTGCGAGATCTACATCGTCGAGGGCGACTCCGCAGGCGGCTCCGCCAAGCAGGGGCGCAACCGCGAGACCCAGGCCGTGCTGCCGCTGCGCGGCAAGGTGCTCAACGTCGAGAAGGCCCGCATCGACAAGATCCTCAACAACAACGAAATCCGCACGCTCATCACGGCTATCGGCGCGGGCTTCGGCGCGGACGAGTTCGACATCGCCAAGGTCCGCTACCACAAGATCATCATCATGACCGACGCGGACGTGGACGGCGCGCATATCCGCACGCTGCTGCTCACCTTCTTCTACCGGCAGATGCCCAAGCTGCTCGAGAACGGCTATGTCTACCTGGCCCAGCCGCCGCTCTATAAGATCACGCGCAAACAGCGCGAGGAGTATATCGAGAGCGACGACCAGCTCACGCGCAAGCTGCTGTTCCTCGGCGCGGACGACATGACCGTGCGCACCGCCGACGGCCGCACGCTGGCCGCCGAGGCGCTGCGCGGCCTGCTGGAGCTGCTCGCCCAGATCGAGACCACCGCCAAGGCGGTGGCGCGGCGCGGGGTGGATGCGCACACGCTGCTCGGCCTGCGCAAGCCCGAGACCGGCGAGTTCCCGCGCTTCGTGACGATCGTCGGGGCGGGAGACGACGCCGTGTTCAGCTACTCGTACAACGATGCCGAGCTGGCCCATGCGCGTGCCGAGGCCGAGGCGGTTTTGGGTGCCTCCATCGACCTCGCGGAGACGCAGGTGCAGGGATATCATCCCACGCAGCAGCTGCCTTTCCGCTGGCTCGAACTCTACCGCGCGAGCCTGCTCAAAAAGCAGATCGATTCGCTGGTCGGCGCGGGTTTCACCGCCGCCCAGTACGTGGGCGGCAGCGAGCCCGTCGCGTATATCGTGGAAGACGATGAGGAGATCCCCGTCACGGCGCTGCCCGCGCTGCTCGACGTGGTGCGCGAGCGCGGCCGCAAAGGGCTCTCGATCCAGCGTTACAAAGGTCTCGGCGAAATGAACCCCGACCAGCTCTACAACACGACCATGGATCCGGTGCAGCGCCGCCTGCTGCGGGTCAAGCTGGAGGATGCGGTCAAAGCCGACGCGATCTTCACGCTGCTGATGGGCGACGAGGTCGAGCCGCGCCGCAAGTTCATCGAAGACAACGCCCTCAACGTGCGGAATTTGGATATCTGACCGTCTGCCCCTTAGACTCTGGCCTGCCGGCTCACCGCCGGCTCACGTTCCTTGCCGGATAACGCCCTTCAATCAGGAGCGTGCCGTCGGGCTTCAGCTCGTGCCGGTAATGCCCCTCCACCACCAGCGCGTTCGTTCCCGCAGGGGCGAACGGCTTGGTCCAGATCTCCGCTCCGCCTTGGCGCAGCACGCACAGGCCGTCATTTTTAAACTCCCGCGTATAGGCGGCACCTCCCGACGTGTAGCTCCACACGCCGAGGAGCGGATGCGCGGCGACGGGCACGGAGACCGGCTTGGGCGCCGGCTTGTAATCGCCGGCGGTCCGGACCTGCAGCCGCTTCAGCGCCGACCAGTCCTTCGGCTGCACGCTGAAATGGATCACGCGGATCTCGCGCGGCTCCAGTTCCAGCGTCAAGGTGTCGTTGGCGTAAGAAACCTCTGGCAGCCCTCGCAGACTGCCCTCGAGCGGCGAGCTTAGGTGAAACATGCCGCCCTCCGGCGGCAGCCCGAACGCGCGGTCGAGCTTCACCGCATAGGATTGGGGCTTGTCCGACGGATTGTGAGCCGAGACATAGCCCTGATCGCGCTGCCACGCCGTATAGCCGTAGACCTCGCGCGACTCGGGATTGCCTCCGTGCATGCGGACGCGGCTGAAGGTGGGAAACACCTCGTACGCCCACTGCAAGCCCTCGGCCAGCACGTCCCAGTCGTAAGCCGCCAGCTGGCTCGGCTTGATGTACAGCTCCACGAACCCCGAGCCCCGCGACAGGTGCATGTAGAGGTATTTTCGAAACGTCTCCTTCGTTTCCCGGCTGTCCAATTTTTTGGGTTCGTGGTTGAAGACCGCGCACAAGGGGAACTGCGCGCGCTGCCGCTCCCAGAACTCGTGGTAGCGCCCGTCGCGGTAGACCAGCTCTTCCGTGCGCGAACTGCCGCCCGCCGCGTCGCCCGCGTTGATCATCCAGACCGCGTCGACGTGCATCAGCCACCACGGGCTGAGCCACGCGCCGTTGGAGATCAGAATAAACACCTCGGGGTTGACCTCCGCCTGCTTCTTGAAGATCTCGATGAGCCGCTCGGCGCCCGCCGTCAGGTAGTAGATTTTGAGCTCGTCGTACTTCGGGTCGTTCAGACGGAGATCGTTGCCCTTGAGCCCCTCCGCCACGAGCTGCGGCAGGGCGGGCAGACCGTACCGCTCGCCGTGCAGCTCGAAGTTGCGGACGTTCAGATGGCCGAAAATGCCGTCGAGCTTGAAGAAGCACACGCCCTGGCGGGTCAGCTCGACCATGCGGTTTTCCAGAGCCTGCATGTATTTGGGGCCGGCCATGGACATCCAGTCGTCCAGCGCCTCGAACCCTTTCTCTCGGAGCTTGGGCACCTGCCGGCTCGCGCCGAACAGGCACCCGGGGCTCAGCCACAAGCCGAGGTGCGAGCCGGCGGCTTTCACCGACTCCAGCGTGGACTCAAAACCGGGGTCGAACGTGCCGTTCACTTTCCACACTTGTTCGGACCAGTCGGCCTGCACGTCCTGCCAGCCGTCGTCGACCACGTACGCGCTCAGCGGACGGCACCCGCGCGCGACCGTCAGCTCCTGATGGATGCGCTCCACGCTCTCGCGGAAATTTTCCCGCGTAACCCCGCCTCCGCGGTCGAACCACGAGTTGAACTGCACCTGCAGGCGCAGCGGCCGCGCCCGCACACGCTCGATGTACTCGAAAAAGGCATCCCTCAGAAACGCGGGCTCGACAGCCACGCCCATGACCGAGGCGTAGCTGCGATACGGTTTTTCCGGGGCGAGCGCTCGGCCCCACAGGTACCCCGCGCCCAGCGACCCGTCGCTGACGCGGTTGTCCGACGCGGGGAACTCCACGCCCCAAAAGGTCGCGCTCGTCGCCCCGTAGACCGGCTGCCCCAATCCCGGGCTCCACTTGCCGCCCGCCCGCGCGGTGATGTCGCGCACCGTGTAAGGCTGATACGCATCCGCCAAGCCGAGCGCCTCGACGTCAATCCGCTCCAGCGTCACCGGTTCGGCGCAGGTGATTGTCAGCCGCTTGCGCAGATAGAAGTCGCCGGAAGCGAGTTCGTATTCAACGTCCACGCGCATGCGCCGCGCGGCGCACTCGAGCGAACAGACAAGACGCCGGTCAGAAGGCACAACCTTGACCACCCGGAAATCCGCCGCCGTCAGCATGAACGCCGTCTCCGGCCGCTGCGTCCCCTGCGACACCCGCAGCCGGAACTCGGGGGCCGCCGTCGGCACCGCCGTTGCGCCGGCCCGCTTGTTCACGATCTCAACCGTGCGCAGGACGCCGCCCTCCGTCGAGAAGGCGCGCCGCAGATACGCGTTTTCCAAGACAAGCCGCTCACCCTCAACCGCGAAGGCATATGCCGCCGCGAAGGCGCTCGCCATGAGAGCCCAGAACCTCTTATCGCGCTGCCCCATGCGCACCTCCTGTCGCTCTGTCGGTTCGCATACGCGTCCATCGCTTCGGGGCATAACCATCCGCAAGAAAGACGTTATGCGCGCGGCCCGTGCCTCGCCCCGCCGGAAAACGCAGCGTGTCCGTTTTATCCGCAACACCCCCTCCGCATCCGGAAGCAGCCGGGCGGAGAGGGGCGGTTGTCGCCATGAAAGGCGCAAGGAAACCGCTTACGCGCGGCCTTTGGACTTGAGGAAGTCGATGCACCCGCGGATCTTCTCCAGCGTGTTCGGGTCGGCCTCGCTCTCGACAATGTACCACTCGGTCACGTCCGCCTCGGCGGCCGCGAAGACGTCGTCCCACTTCACGCCCTTCATGCCTTCGGGCACCTGGCCCAGAACGCCGGGGCCGGGATAGATCTCTTTGGCGTGCAGCGTGCGCGAGCGGTTCGGATACTTCTTAAGCCACGCGACCGGGTCGTGGCCGGCCGAGACCACATGGCCGACATCGAGTTGCGTGCAGACATCCGGCGACGCGTTGTCGAAGAGCGTCTCCCACTTGCACTTGCCGTCGTCGAATTTGTCTTTGAACTCGTGCTGGTGGTTGTGGTAGCCCACGTACATACCGGCGGCCTTTGCGGTGACCGCCGCCGCCGAGAAGGTCTTGGCGGCCTCAAGCCATTCCTGCTGTGTCTTGGCGCCCATGCCGGGGACCATCAGGTATTTGTTGCCGGTCTCCTGGTTGAACGCGATCGTCGCCGCAATGTTCTGCGGCTTGATGCTGTCCAGACCCGTGTGCGTGCCGCACATCACCAGGCCGGTGTCATCCAAAAGCTGCTTCAGCTCTTTGGCCGTTTTGCCGTGGTAACCGGCGAACTCGACGCCCGCGTATCCCATCTCCTTGATCGCTTTGAGCGAGCCGGCCAGATCCTTTTTGCACAGCTCGCGCACCGAGTAGAGCTGCACGCCGACTTGGATCTTGCGCTTCTGCCCGACCATGGCCCCTGCCTGCACCAGCACGGGTGAGGCCGCCACGGCCAGTCCGGCCGCGCCGGCTTTCAAAAAATTGCGACGAGAAAACCGCATCATGTGATAACCCCTTTTCTGATATCCCCGTGTTCCTCCCCGGAGCAACGGTTGCGATGAAGTATATCAAAAAGGGGACATCTGGCGCAATCAATTCTCAAGGATAAGCGGCGGCGCGTGAACGACAAACGCGCGGATTCCCAGCGACCCGCCCTCCGGAAGCAGCGTCAGCGTGTGCGGCGCGTTGGAACACCCCTGGACCAGCACGGTCCGCGCGGCGGCGGCCTTCGGCTCATAGGTGGCGGTGAACAGCGGATACGAGCGCCAAGTCACCTTGAACCCTTCGGGCAACGTGGTCTTCTTGTACCCCAGTGTCCAGGGTACGCGCCAGTCCGCGGGCTCGATGATCGCCCGCTGTGAACGGGAAACGAACCGCTCGGTGTTCCAGCCCTCCCCGTCATCGCCGGTGACCGTCCCGTGAAGCTTGAAATGAATCTTTTTGCCGTCCGGCGTCGAATCGGGCAGGCACGTCAGCGTCCACTCTTCCTCCACCGGCGTCTTGTCGAACGCGATGTTGTTGATCGCCGGCATCCAGATTCCCGCCGGGCCTTTGCTCGGCCGCGTGACGGCCCAGAGCTCCTTCATGCCGTCCATGGGCTTTCCGTCGAGCAGCACTTTCGCCTTCGCGCCGGTTGCGCCGGTGCCGTCGGAAACCGCCACCACGCGGTTGCCGGTGAACCTCAGCGTCAGGCTGCCGTCCGCACCTTTCGTGACCTCGGGCGCGCTTGCGGCGACGGTTGTGATCGTGCCCGACATCACCGGGTTGTCGCCGAGTTCGGGGGCGCGCACCAGCTCTTCGGCGATGAACTTGGCGTACAGGTCGCAGCCCGTCGGCTTGAGGTGGACCGAGTCGGACAGAAGGTTGGTGGAAGGCAGGTTGTTCGCGATCAGATAGTCGCACCATTTCTTGCGCAGATGGATCTTCAGGCAGTGGTACCTGTCCGCCACTTCAAGGATCTTGGCGCACCGCGCGTCGAGCTTGGCGTTCAGCTCTTCCGGCTTCTCCTTTGAATTGAGATGGCTCGTCCAGAGCACGATCTCCGCCGAGGTGCGCTCGCGCACGCGCTTCACAATCTCTTCGTACTTGTCCGTCGGCCCGTAGACATGGAAAAACAGCAGGTCGGGATACCACGGATAGAGATCGTGGTCCGCCGTGCGGATCAGCACGGACGATTCGTACCCGCCGATCGCGGCATTGAGGAATTCGAAGGTGACGGTCGGGTAACGTTCCTCGAGTTGCTTCCGCACCGTCTGTGTCCAGCCCTGCGCAACGATCGATTGACCGTAGAACAGGACTCGCACATGCGCGGGGTTTTCCGCTGTCGAGGCCTCCAGCGTTTTCATCGTGCGCTGGATGTAAGCGGCCGTCGGATTGCCCGCCGCAGCCATCAGCACTCCGCCCATCACGGCCCCCAACCAAACACTGATCCGTTTCATCCGTTTTCCTTTCATGGCACGCTGGTTTATAAAAAACAATCATACCCCTTTTCTTCCGCACCCGGCAAGCCCGCACAAAAGCAGAGCAGCGATTCAAAGGTCCCTTCCGGCTGTCCGTGCGCCGTCGCGTCTAAAGCGGTTTTGTTTAAAGTCCAACCGTGATTCGGGGAATCCCGCCGACACCAAGGTCATCCGGGAGGATTGAGGCTTGAGTAATGGGCGTGAGTGATTTTGCCGTCTCCGAGAACTCCCCGAGCTTTGAACCGCACCGTCACCTTCTGCCCGCCCTTTACGCGGAGCGGTTGCGTGGGACAGAAGTCGTGGGAGGCCATCACAAAACGCGAACCCGAAGCCGCCATGCGGCGATTGGCAATCAACATGTCGGGCAGGTTTGTGTCGGACGGCATCTGCCACGAGGCCGGAAGACCGCCGGGCGTCGCGTCCTCCAAGTCGCCGTTAGCCAGTTCCGCGCCCTCAACCCGGAAATCGTCATAGTAAGTCCAAACGGTCGGCGTGCCTTGCGTCCCTTTCATCTCGATGAATGCGGTGCCGTCTTTTTCGGGTGTGAATTCAAATTCATGCGCAGCCCAACGGTCGGCGGACACCGGACCGAACTGCGCTTCGATGCGACTCCCGCTCGGCGCCCACGTCGGGTTCTCCGCGCCCCGGCCGGCCGTCATCGGAACCTTGTCCGCCCCCCAGGTCAGCGCGACACGGGAGACGGAGGGTTTGGAACCCGGAAGGAAAGCGAGGTCGCCGAACGGGGTGAGCCACAACGCGGTTGCGCCGCGCACATCCCAAGAGGCACGCGCATACCGCCGCGCCCAGCGAGTCAGGGAGCCGTCCGACGAACGGCACACCGTGATTTGCGCCAGAAGCGGCAAAAGCGGTTTTTCCGGGCCGAAGCCCAGCGTTTCGAGCGCAACGCGCCACTGCGCGGACCAGGAGGCCGGGCTGTCGGTCCGGGCTTCATACCGCGTCCCCTTCGCGAGCCGCGCTGCGGCATCTTCCGTCGCCCCGCCGTCCGTGACGCTCTCGAACCGGCCGTCGGCATAACCGCGCAGGAGGAGGGGTTCGTCGTGACGGTTCGGGGTGCGGGCAACCGCCAGCGCGAGTTCAATCGCGTCAGCTTTGCCCCACGCCTGATTGCCGACGAGTTTGATTTTCGGGTCGATATCGTTGCTCACCGAGACGCACAGCCATCGGTCGTCCACAGACAGGACGGCCCGGCTGACCCAGGGTGACGGAACGCCTTTAGCGGCCCATCGGATCAGGGAGGGCGGACCGGCCTCCTGCCGGACAGGACAGAGCGTGGCGACGTTGGCTTCATCGCGCTCCGCGCAAGTGAGAACCGGGGTGACCCCTGTGCCGAACTTCGTGGCGGGAGAAACGCGCAGCGGAGATGCGTAGAGCCCCATTTTCTCGAACTCGGCCGGGACAAACCCCGGCAGAACTTTGAAGACCCCTGCGTCGGAACGCAGACGGAAGTCGAGCGTATCCGCATCGGCGAAAACGGAATCGCCGCACATCCCCGCATTGTTCGTCACCACGCAGGTGCGCATTACGAATCGGGCGTTCCTGACGCTCACGCCTCCGCCGCCCCCAAGATTGATGCCTTGCGTGCTTTGACTGACCAGGTTGCCGTACAGAAGCGTCCCGCTCGTATAGTCGTCGAGGTAGATGCTGTGACACCCGTTGTCGTCCACCGCTTCGCCGACCGCGTGCAACAAGTTGTGACGGATCACGGTGCCGCGCTTGGCCCAGTCGCGGGTACACGCGTAGAGTGCCCCGGCATCCCCGGTGTGCAGGCACACGTCATGGACGATATTGTATTCGATCAGGTGATCATTGCCGTCGAAAAAAAGGGCCTGGTGGTCGCTCTGGTAGATCAGATTGTTCCGGATCACGTTGCCGACGCCCCGCACCGATACGCCGGGCCGGTAACAGGCCACCACACGCCCGATGTGGTGGATATGGTTGTTCTCGACCAGGTGTTTGCCGGGAGCGAGGGTTTCGTGGTCGCCGCCGACCGCCTCCACCCCGCCCTCGCCGAGGTCATCCAAGTCACACCCGATGACGGTATTCCGGAATCCGCCCTCGATTCGCACCGCCCAACCGCCGGTGTGGCGCACAGTTGATGCGGCAACGGTCATGTCCGTGCAGTTTTTGAACGTCAGCGCCGTCTGACGGCACGCCTCAAAGACAAACCCCTCGAACATCACATTCGCCGTGTTCTCCGCGCTCACCAGCGTGTCACAGACCGCGATCCGAACCGGATTCGCCGTCAGGTCGTTTGCGGGCAGGAGGCAGATCCGGCCGCGCGCCCGGTCGAGCACCCATTCACCCGGACGGTCGATTTCACTGACCGCGTTAAACGCGTAGAACGCGCCGCCCTTCTTTAACCCGAAGAACGGGCTCCGGGTCAGTGCGATTCGCTGCTCTTTCAGATCGATCGCTTGGCATCGGATCCGTTCGTCGGCCCACGGATAGAGCCAGAGCCCGTTGAACCACAGCTCCGCTTCGCCGGCCCAATGCGTCAGGCGCGGCCCGGCAAAACGGAAAACGCCGTTTGTGGATTTGACCTCAACGCGATGTGATCCGTCGCCCCCAACGGCGAACGCCTCATCGATATACACGAACCCCTCGTTGGGCCAGCGGGCCAGCGGCAAACGCCGCCCGTCCTGATACAACGCGACCGGGTAGTCCGCCTGAACGGTGTTGAATCCGCATCCGCCATTGGAAAACCCTAGCGCATCCCGGCTGACGTTCGGGGGAATCGCGGCCATCACCACGCGCCTTCGCACGGCAGGGTCAAGCAGGCGGAGTGTGTCCGTGTCGGACACCGGACGCCAGTCCGTGAGCGCGATTCCGCCGGAGAGGACAGCGGTTCCGCGCTCCGCGGCGCGGTAGATCACCGGTGCGCCCTCCGTTCCCGAATCCTCCGCCGTCAGGGAAAACCGCTGCCCCAACGCATACACACCCCTCCGCACAAGAACCGTTACGCCGCCGGAAGGGAAACGGCCTTTTTTTTTAGGTCTCGGATCTTCTGCCGCGCCGCAGTCAGTGTGGCCAGCGGCGCCGCAGCCGATCCGGCCGCCGCATCATCCCCGTCAGGAGCAACATGAAGGGTGGCCGCCGCCGTGTCGGGGCACGGCCCGTCACTCACGGTCTGTTTGGCCGGCTCCGGCGGGTTCGGGGGCGTTTCATACCCGTGGGCAACGCCCTGCAGATACTCCATGCGCTTCGGCGCCTTGATCCGGTTATAGAGCACGGCTAGTCCGGACGGCGGACAGGTGTAATCACCCAGTCCTGCGGTGATGACGGTTTTACAGGTGATGCGCTTCCCCATGGAGACGCCGTCATAATAAAGCAGCCCGTCCGCCAAATCGGGGCGCCATCCGCGCAGGCGGCCCAGCGTGATGCCGCCGAGATCGCAAAACCACGGCTTGAGCAGAACGCACTCCGTCACAGCCGGGTCCAGCCCCGCCGCCGCAACAGCCTGAAACCCTCCTTGGCTGCTCCCGAAAACCGTGAGCGTTTTCCCGTCCCACTCCGGCCGGGATTTCACGAACTCCAAAGCCCGCATCACCCGCAGCATCATGCCGTTGAAGTAACAGGTCTCGGGTCGGGCGTTTTCCTCGGCGTTAAACCCGTACCCCTTCAGCTCGCCCGTCTGCAACGCCTGATAATACGCCGGCTCACGCCCGTTTTCGATGCCGTGCGCGTTGATCTGAAAAACGATCATTCCCCGCCGGTAGTCCTGGGTGGCGCTCCGTGCGCCATATCCGACGAACCCCACATGAGCGCCCAGGGACCGGGGCTTGGCGTCATCGGGGAAAGAGAGATACCCGGAGACCGGCTTTCCGCCCGCGCAATCAACCCGCACATCGAACATCCTGAACCCTTGGCGCGCCGGGGTGATTTCGCGCAGGCTCGCTTTGACCGGCACTCCGGCCAGGCGAAGCTTCTGTTGTTGCCAGAACGCGTCAAAATCCGCGGGCTCCGGATAGGGCTCCAGTTTCCCGATGTCCGCCCCCGCGCCGCCGTCGAATTTCAGCGGCCTTCCGTTGGCGCCGTTGAGCGGCGTTTTGTCGCTGTGGAACGGCCACACCTCCATGCGGACAAAGCCGGGCACGCCGATGGAGGCCTCAATCTGGGCCGACCCGTTTTCCGCTGTCGCCGTCTCTCCGCTGACCGTTTTTTTGTCGTCGCCGGTGCGGGTCCACTTGAGAAGTTTTCCGGCAAGCGGTTTGCCGTCCTCAACCAGCCGGACCCGGAAGGTCATGGTCTCGTTGACGCGATAAGAAACCGGCTCCCGGTCCGTCGCCCAATCAAGCCAGATCACCCCCCCGATCAACGTGCTGGCGGAAAACGCGACGGCACTGATGACACTGAAACAACAAACGCGCATGTATCCTCCTGACCCCCTCGTCGGCTGACGGCACCCGTTACGCAAACCGCTATGCGGCCGCAGACGTTTCCTCAACCTCAGTCTTTATGATGGCGCCCGTATCGGCGTCGTATGTGATCGTCTCGCGTTTCACCTTGCCCGACGGCTCGGTGATGGTGATACGCAGAATCCCCGCAACCGGATCGTCCTCGACCCGGACGGAACTGATCTCCGACCACGCGTGCGCATCGGTCGGGCGTGTGCCGACGGTGACGGCGCGGACCGTGCCCGCCTCCCTTTCATCCTCACGGATGCGATACTCCGGCTGGCCCGCCGCACGCCGCATGATCACGCCCCTGCCGTCGGGCATGGCGATGAGTTCAAAACCCGTTTTGCCATCGGGGTCAACCATCCGGCAGACTTCGCCGCGCTCATATGCCCGGGTTCCGGTTCCGGTCGTGACCTCGTTCCTCGTGATGAGCCCTTCGGCGTCCAGGCGGAAGTGCCCGGCATGCGTACCCTCCCAGCCCGGCCACCCCAACATGATGTGAAAATGCGGCGGGTGGTCCACGTGACCGTTCGGAAAATTGGTTTCAAACCCGTACAGACGTATGTCGCCCCTGAAACCCGGATCGCCGGACCGGGCGAATCCCATCGCCCGGCACATCTCGCGCGCGGCAAACAGATAGTTGAGTTGCGCCTGAATCTGTTTGGCCGGCCAAGCCCCGTCGCGGTAAGAGCCGGCGCGGCGGACCTCCCAGTTGTGCTGGATCGCCATGTGGACCGAACCGGTTGAGATCATGGAGCAAACCTGGGTGGGCGTCCGTTTGTGCGTCACGCGGGCGACCAGACCGGAGGGGGTATCCGAAATCCGTTCTGCGCCCAGCACGCGCGCGATGCCGACGCCGGGCCAGACGATCTCGACTCGGGGGAAAGGGATATCCTTGCCCTCGGCCTCCAACGTGAAATAGAACTCGTGAGGATTCACGCCCGTGTGCGCCTCCCCGTCCTTGAGACGCCATCGGTCCGCGTTGTCGAGAACCGTGACACGCGGCGTGACCGCGGCATCCCCGAGTCCCGTCCGCACGATTTTCGCCCCGCACCGGGTCACGGGCGGTCCCGCAACGCCGCTGACCGCGCACGCGGCCCATGCCATCAAGACGGCACCCGCGCTTTTTGCCCAAACCCTGTTCCGCATCCTCTTTCTCCCTCCCCTTTCCGTTACCCCAAATGCCGAGTCCCCCGTCACGGCAAATGCCATATGAGCCGGACGGTGGTGGACGCGCCGCCCGGATTGTTCGGGTGTAAAAGCAGCGTGGCCGAGGGCCGGCAGGTCGTGACCGAGCCCATACGGTTATACCCCATCAGCATGCGCTTGGTGCCCGTTATCGGTCCGGTCGGATCCGGTCCGCCCAACGGCGTGGTGCCGCTGTCCCAGTTCAGGCACCACTCGTAGGCATTGCCGATCGTGTCGTACAATCCCCAGTGGTTCGCCTCCAGCAGACCGACCGGCCACAATGACACGCCGGCATTGTGTACCCACCAGGCCAACCGGTCCAGAATGTTGGTGCTGGGGCCTGTCGAGTCCCCGTCATGATAATAGGATGTTGTGCCCGCGCGGCAGAAATACTCCCGCTGCGCGCAGGACGGCAAATCGAAACCGGCGATCCCCGTTTTGGACCGGACCACGCCGATGAAACTCGTGGGGTTGACATAGGAGCCCGTGGACGGCCAATTCACCGACGGCGAGTCGTTCGGATGCCCCCGGACCCCGTCATACGGCATATAGCCGTTGGGGATGGTTGCCGCGCTCGGGGTGCCCCCCATGATTTTCCGGAACTGCGAGACCGTCAGCGCGAACACCCCCACATAAAAATCTTTGCTGACCGTGACGTCAATCGTCGGCGGAACCGAAAATCCGGCTTTGTACGATCCGGCCCGGACGCGCCGCAGCACGAGTTTGTCGGTCGCATAGACCGCGTCATTGGTCACGCCGAACCAGACGTTGGTCCAGTACCCGTGCGTCTCCAGCCGCGCGTCGCCCGGGTAGATGTACTCGACCTGCCCCTCCGCGCCGTAGTCGAGCCTCAAATCAACGACCATGTAGAGCGGCACGGGCGTCGGCGTGAGTTTCACATGGAACGCCGCCAGATCGCCACGGTTGGTATAGGGGGTCGTCATGGGATTCCAGACCAGATGGCCGGTGCCTTTGGAAACCGAGTACAGATCTCCGCTCAGCGAGTCCGGCGGAATGCTCAACGGCGTGTCGCCGTTATACGCCTGCACCGCGATGTCGAACGTCTGCCCCGCTTCGGCCACCAGCACGTAGTCGATATCCACCAGCGGACTCCACGGCCAGCGTTGCCGCACCGTCACCCGGCTGACGGACGGTTCGGCCATCGCCGGCAAGCATGCCCAACACACCGTCGTCAGAACCATCGCCATCCGCAACCTTTTCCTTTTCATCGGCTCTTCCCTCCATCGTAACGTGAAAGTTGTGAGTTGGGCGTTGAACGTTTCTCCTCACGCCGCGCGCTGACCTACTGCACCCGGATCAGCGTGCCGTCCGGATCACGTGTGAGAACAGCCTCCCAGGTGTTGGTCGCCGTTGCCGGGAAGTCCAGCGTCAGATCAAAAACACCGTACCCCCAAGCGCCCCCCCGGACCTTCCAGCCGAAATACCCGGCGGGATACGGCAACGCCACGGTGTGCGACAGCGCTCCGCGCGCGATCACCAGTCGGCCGGTTGCCGCGCCCTCCGTGGCCGTTTCCCATGCGGCGTCGTAGGGGATCACCGCGTTCTCCCTGATTTTCAGCCAGCGCTCTTCCGTCGGATCGGTGCTGACCGAAACCGTGCTGAACGCGCCCTCCACCACGGTCAGACGCGAGGTCAGCGCGCCGACAACCGTCTCGCCGTCGCCGGAAAAAGTCAGGGTCAGGTCATACACCTCTTCTGCCGGTTGCGCTCCCGGCTCGCACACGTGCCATATAACATTCGAGACCGCGGTCGTGAGATTCGTTTGCAGCACCTGCCCGCCATTCCCGCAACGGTCAACGATGCGGCGGTCGCATCCGCCGGCCAGCGCCAGGCCAGATCCACTTCATTGGACCCGACCGTTTCCCACAGGCGGTTCACCCGCGGCGAGGTAAAGATCCAGGCCTGTTCCGAAATCTCGCCGCAAACGCCGGACGCCAGCATCAGCATGCTACCCCACACAGCGACTACCCCGTTTCGTCTCATCGCCTCCACCTCCTGCCGTTTGCCATGACCATCACTCCGGATTCCGGTCATAAACTAATCTCATAATCTATAACATTAGCACCCTTTAGGCTTGGGTGCAAGGGCGCGGTCAGCAATTCTAATTTTGACTTCGGTCCGGGTGGCACCGGACCCTCCCGTACCCAAAACAACCGATTTCGCGGGGGAGGGACGGGTGCCACCCCGTCCGGCAGTGTCAGGAAAAGCCAAAATGAGAATTGCTGAGGTGTGGTGCGATTGCACAGCAATTTTGGCAAAGAAACGCCTCACGGCGTCACTACGAACACAAGAAAGCTTAGGCGTTCCCGTTTGTAGCCAACCCCGGTTTTGCCGATCGGCTGATTCACGCGGATTACCGCCAGTCCGGATACGGCATGCTGACGTGCGAACACGCCGCCGCACCGCTTGACGGCGTCGAGGTCATCCGGGACTCGTCACCCGCGCAGTCGTTATGATCCTCAATTACCTGTCCCTTGCTCCCGGTCTTTATTTTTTCCGGCTTCGAGAAGCGTGACGGGTCCGTTCAACGCGAGGGTCACATAAACCTTGCCGTCTTTCCGTGTCTGATTTCTCACACACGCGGCGGACAATCCGAACGCAGGAAGCATCCCTTCCCGGCAGACGAGCGTGGCGGACAGGGGTTTCTGCGCTGTCGCGTTCGGTGTCAGGCTCAACGCCGTGAGCCGGCCATCCTTGACGTGGGCGTCGACAAGAAGGCCGCCGTGCGCCGGCAGACGAAAGGCGTAATTTTTCCACTCGTCCGGCACGCCGATGCCAAGCCGCATCTCATCCCCGGCGTTGTGCAGGAGCATTTGGCACAGGGCGACAAGCACATTGCCCGAGGCGGTCGAGAACCAGGGATGCGCGACGACGGTACCGGGTTCGTTGATCTCGAAGGTCTCGCCGAACAGACCCGTCACGTCGGCGGCTTCGCGCAGCAGCTTGATCGGCTCAGCGTTGTCCTCCAGCAGGGTCATGGCGACCGCCATCTTGCCCGCGTACCAAGGGCATATCTTTTTGCCGACCGGATACATGTTGCCGGCGGCGCGGCCGTCACGAATGAACCGGTAGGCCGCTTCGCGCTGCAGGTCGCTGCTTTTATCAAAGAGCGGATAGGGGAAGAGCCCTCCCAAGGTGGCCGCGCTCGGAACCATACAGTCTTTGTAAGCGATGTAGGCTCCGTCGCGGTGTGGCAGCGAGGCGACCAGCTTGTCGGCCGTTTTTCTGAAATCCGCCGCCTCGTCCAGATTCATCTGAAGTAACTCTGCCGCGTCCGCTGCGGCCCGCAGGGTATAGATCGCGCCGCAGGTGGTCATGAACGGGCGCTCGCGCGCCGGACCGAGGCGCTCCAGATCGGTGCACTTGCCGATGTACTGCGTGCCGTCGGAGTCCTCGTACACCCAGTGCGAGCGGTAATAGCGGGCACACTCGATCAGAACCGGATATCCGACTTTCTTAAGGTACCCTGAGTCTCCACTGTAAAGGTACTGCGTCCAGACGCTTTTCGCGATGTTGGACATGTGGAAGATATGGTCCAGCCAGAAGCCCTGCGGCGCGCCTTCCATGCGCCCGTCCTCATACGATTCCCATAGATAGCGGGCGCCGTACGTGCCTTTGCTGCCGTAGTGGCTCACACGGGCGCATGCGGTTTTCAGGAGGGCTTTACGGAACTCCGGGCACCGGCGGGCCACGGCGACGTGATTGGCGACCAGCAACCCCTGATGGCAGTACATCTCGTCCCATCCAAAGTATTTCCCTTGCCAATGTCCCGGGAATATCCCCACGGGGAACGACCAGCGTGTGGCGTTGACCCGCAGGTGGTACTGCGCGACGTCAGTCATGCGCTGGATTTTCGGCTCCGGCACCTCGATGGACGATTCGGCGTGATAGGCGGCCCAAGCCTGCTCATGCTCGCGCAACAGGGCGCCGAACCCGTTATTCAAAACCCACTCGCGTGTGCTTTTGATGCGGTCGGCAAGTATGCCAGGATCCAGCGTGTCTTCATACTGAATGAAGAACGTGGTGGCCTTCCGCTCGCCGGGCTGAAGGGTGAACGTGGCGGAGAGCGTTGCGTCCCGGTCGTTCTTGACTGCGCACTGTGCCGGCTCGTCTGTCCCCTTATAGGCCGCGATCACCGCGTCGCGGACGTCGTTTCCGTAGGTCCGGCAGGAGTAGACGGCGCAGCGCGTTTCTTCACGCCATGCCCACGTTCCGGTCAGGCGCGGATGTTTGGGCGCCTGAAAGGTGTAGCCCAACGTGACCGTCAGCGGTGCGGTTGTCGTGGAGATCAGTGTGCGGCGGAAGGCGATCAGGTTACGGGTAAGCGGCACAATGAGCTCGCTCTCGATGCGAAGGCCGTTCGTGTAACTGTTGCGGCTGAACAATGTCGCGCGCCCGACATCCAGTTGCTGCTCCCAGGTATCCGGAAAGTCGCGCGGCACGCCGCCGATGACGACGCGATGGTTGAACTTGCCGAACTCGAACAATTCGCCGCCCGGGGGCGGCAACCTCCGGCCGGCCCAGTAAATGGCCGGTCTGATTCCGGCATAGCTGCGCTCGCGCATACCGCACGTCCAGTCAACGGTCATGCTCAACTCGCCGTTGCTCAACAGCGGGGGCACGTAGCCCTGCGGACAAGCATCCCCCTCGCCGCAGACAAGCCCTTTCAACGGATCGCCCAATGTCGCGGCCGAAGCCGCCAGCGGCAGAAGGCCCAGCACCACAAACAATGCAGGTGTCATTTCTTGTTGTCCTCGCTTCTGATAACACGCCGCCTCCGATTCTACTTTTGAATGGAAAGGCCGTCGCAGTTCGATAGATCAAAACACGGAGCGGTAGGTTTCCACTGTGGATAGGCGACTGTCCGTTGCAGCGTATTGTTGGTGAAGACCAGCCCTTGGACGCAGTACATATCCAGTAAGGCGGGATGAAAATGACGGATGGTGTTGTTTATGATGCGGATGTTCTTGTTGTAACGGCTTTCGGCACGGTATTCCGGCGCGATACCGGCACCGACCTCGATTAGGGCACGCCCCCAGACACCATAATTACAGTTGTCAAAAACATTGTTTCGGATCACACAATCGGCAACACCCGCCTGCTCGAACCAGTAACGCGCGTCGCCTTCGAAAAGGATCGCCGATCCGGCTGTGTGAAAGGTGTTGCTTTCGACGACGGTCTGTCCGCGCGAATTAAGCAGAACGCCACGCGCCCGGTTGCCTCGGATGGTGCAGCCGCGAATCGTGAGCGCCGCGTAGTCGCCGGTGGCGGCAAGTGCATCGCCGATGACGACTGCTCCCGGCAAAGGCTCTTCAAAGGTCAGACGCGTATACTCTTTGTCCAGCCGTTCCACCTTTTTGACGGTGGGGTAAGCATAGGTCATCAGTGCGAGGCCCCTAACCAACTCCATTTTCTGACCCGCTTTGATAAAGTCGAAACCGTACTGCTGCGGATGCACAAGTTTGACCTCGATGACAGTTGGGGATATTTTCTTGGTGATCTTCACATAAATTCCATGGACATTCGTGGCATCGTCTCTTTGAAGTTCAAAAAGACAGTCCTCGAGCAGAATCTGTCCGCCGCAATTCACAAAATGGGTGGCATCCGCTGTGATACTGAGGATGCGATTTTTGTCCGGTGTCGGAGTGACCTTTATCCGACGAAGGAAAAGGTCATGACTGCGCTGGCCGATGACCCCCATGCCACCACAGTGGAAAAGAGTCACGTCCTCAACCGTCACATTCCTGCTATCCGAAATCGTGATCGCGCATACCCTGCGGTGATTCGGGCCGATCACAAAAACGTGCCCCGGAGTTCCCTTCATTTTCCCATGCAGAATACGAACACGGCGGTCGCCGAGATTTTCGGCTCTGACACTTGTCCCGAGGCCGTAATCTCGGGCCTGATAGGCGGTTTCGCGTTTGACAGGATCGAACTCGAGTAATGTTTTGACGGGGTAGATCGTTCGGTCTTTGCCGGATTTACCGTCGTGAAAAACCAACAGGCCGTTTTCGATCGAATAAGGATATTCGGGAGGAATCTCGACATCAGCGTAAGTGTCGGTCACTTCGATGATTTTACCCTCGCTATGGAAGGTGCGCGCATAGTCGATGGTGAACCCTCGCAACGTGATGGCCGCAGAGTTGTCGATGGTGATCGGCGTTAGAAAGCCGTGGAACAAGAAATCGGAACCCTGGCCATCAATCTCAAAATTCCGCATGCCTTCCAACGGGAAAACGATACTCTTGACTCCCTCATCATTGTTGCTCACGAATTGATGTTTCAGGAGGGCTTTTTCGGGATAGAAATCATAACGTCCTTTGGGGAAAACAAGCTTGAGAGCGCCCTGTTTCCCGGCTCGCTCCAGCGCGGTTCGAACGGCACCTGTGTCGTCTTTGTCATCATCGGGAAACGCGCCAAAACGGGAGACATCAAGCACCCCATTGGCCATCGCAGTCAATAAGGGCGTAAAACAATATAACAGGATGGCGGTCCTCTTCCGGGTCTTTGTCATTTGATTTTCTCCTTTGGCGTCCGTTTCCATAATACGTGTCTTTACTTTACTCGCCCATTGCGAATCTCACCACGCGGGTCTCGCCCTTTTTCATTGGCAGAGTCAGTGCCTCTCCATCTCCCAACTTCGCGTCTGATATTGCGTCAAAACCCTCACTTCCATGAGGTAGACGAACGCTGACATCGCCGTCGCGGCTGGCATGAAGGGAAACAAACGGCCCATTGGCGTAGACGTTACAATCTTCTTCAGCCGTATACAAATGCACCCCCGCCATGCGTGCGGACGCACGGTACAGCGTCGTCGGAATCTGGGGAACACCACAAAAAATATCGACTCCGTCCGGACCCTTTCTCATGACTACAGCCGCAGAGCTGTCGGGCCAGGTCGCCAACGTCTCCTCGTGTCTGGCATCAGTCACCGCGTAGAGCGGATCGGTGGGAGAACTTTCCCACTCTTGCGCCAGACCTAATTCCACACCGGCGGGAGTGGCCTTGATACGCTTCTTCACCTTATCCGTTGGCGGTGGGAGTCGTTTATAAAGGAAGCCGGTCAGGGCTGCCATATTCTCCACCGAGGCTCTGCGCCCGTCCATCAACCCTGCGGCGTGGCACCAGAAACGCACTTTGCCCGCGCCATGCCGCCGGATCGCAGCACGCTGTCCGGCGTCGAGATTCCAAGCATTAAGAAAGACCAACAGTTTTGCCTTGCGGACCCTGCCGGCCGTAAAGTCATCGAGCAGATACTGCCCGTACGGTGCGCCGACCCGCCCAAGCGACGCACGACCCTCATAAACGAGCGGGCGCGTAAGAGTGTCACCTTCAAACCCCACGGTCATCATTGAGTACTCGTCAAGCAAAGCCGCAATTTCAGGCTCAAATGGCACCGGTTTGCGAAGCATCCGATAATCGATTTTTTCCAGCCGCCGCATTTCGTCCCACAGCCCCGGGTCAGCAAACCACCCGCGCGAACGCAGATCCATCCACCAGACCGCGTTGTTGCGCAAAGCGGCCTGAACCGTGTTTCGCCTTAGCAGGTTGATGGACTCCTCCAACGTTTTCGCGCGGTCATGACTGCCCGCCGTCTTGCCAGTCGAGAGATGCGTGCATGTGTCATCTTCGCTGAACCAAACTTTTCCCGCCAGATTGATGCTTTCCAAGGGCGGCTTCATCGGCCCGCCGCCGCCTGATTGTCGGTCCGTGTAATCAATCGGGGCAGAAAGGCCGTCGATATCCTGGCTCTGCAGGATCCGCCGCAAGGCATAGTGGCCACTTTGGGCCGGACCTAAGTTGAGAAAACCCCATTCGAAAGAGTATCCATAAAAAGACACAACCAGTTTTCGGCCACGGGTTTCACGCCGTGCGATCTTTGCGAAGTGAAGAATGGTGTCGGCCATCATGTCCTGCTGATACTCGTTGAAATCGATGACATCTCGCTGTGTTTCCGGATCATAGAAGACGCCAAGCTTTGGAGTGCGACGAACCTCAGGTGGGGGTGTCTCAGCCAGTTCAATTTTTGCGGCTGCCCGGTTCCAAGCTTTGGCTAAAGGGTCGTCGGTGTTGTATTTCTTCTTAAGCCATTTCCTCCAAGCCGCCCGTGAGGCGATACTATAGCCTTGATATTTATCTAACCAACCGTAATAAAACCATTCTCCTGCCACCTGCCCACCCAGATGATACCCAGCGATTTTATCGCCGTACTTCCTTTCCATCGCCCGGATATAGGAAACCAGATGTGCTCCGGCCTCAGTTCGATATTTATCCGAGGCCACATCCGGCATGGATGAACCTTGTCCACCATAAATCCCTATCAGGGGATCTCTGATTTTGTGTCGATCTTCCCAAGCCATCACGTCGTCCGGATTGGCCTCGCGCCACCAATACCCGGGCTCCAAGTTAAACCGCGGCATGACCATCGCTTTCGGGTTGATGTCCAGTATACTTTGAGTCGCTCTATCCGCCCACGTCGACCAGTCGAAGGTCTCGCCCGGTTTGGGCCACGGCATGCCGGTACACGTTGTCAGGAAGTTGACGCCGGCGTGAGCCGCAAGTTTCACTTGCGAGGCAAAGGGCGGCTCATTTTCCATAAGCGAATGAAAAGTTCCGCCGCAATGAGTGCCGATATCGACACTCAGCCGACGTCTTGGATCACCCCTGACGCGCAACGAGACCCGGTAAAAGACGCCTTGACGCAATGTAAATCCCGCGTGGGACTGGAGCACGCACTCGGGAAGCCTCTGACCCGTGCCCGGTGCCAAAACAATTTTCAGAGCCCCGGTTTTCCAATCCCCCGGTACAGCTTCAAACACACAAGCCGCAGACCACTTATCGGCGTTGGGAATTCTCCAGTCGCGCTGGAAAGCTTCGAACCCTTCGTCGAAGGTGTACGGCCCAAAAACCAGCTTTCCCCCGTCCGCCTCGCTAATGCAGACGTCATCCAGCCAAACGATGCCGGACTGATTGCCAAACCCCAGTTTTATGCATGCATCGCCAACTGCAGTTCTCACGGAACGAAAGGTGAAATCAACCACGCCATCGCCACTCCGCTGGAGTACGTATCCTTTCCATTCGCCCTGAGCCGCCAAAAGCATTCGGCCCCGGACGGGCTGGCCGTTCACTTGAATAAACGGCACCTGATTAGAAACCCCTACGTGGTAACCGGCTTTTTCAGCCATACAATACGGTGCAGCAAAAAAACAGCTTACCCGGCACCATGCCAAAACAGAAAGCCTCATGAGTGAACAATCAAGGTGGTTTGCAAAGAGACAACACGTGAATAATGGAAGAGCATTTCGGCATTCCGGTTTCTCCTTCCATCGTTCCGCCATCCCATTATTCCAGTTTGGGTGCGGGCTCCGTCAGCGTTAGGCAATACTCGTAATCAGGGCAGCGTTATCACGAGGCGGAAACCGATATCGTCACTGACCTTATAGGATGGAATGTTACGCCAACGGGAACCTGAGCTCGATGTTGCGGCTGCCGACTTCCAACTTCCGCTCCGGAACACGCGGTACGCGCCCGATGATGCTCCCGGCGGATTAGAACCGCCAGAAAGTGACGCATACCAATCCAAGCACCATTCCCACTCATTACCGTTCGTGTCGTACAAGCCCCAATTGTTCGGCTCCTTACCGCCGACGGCATGCGCCGAACCACCACTGTTGCCACTCCACCAACCTAACCGGTCCAGAACGGTCGTGTCCGCAGAGGATGAGGTTCCATCGTTGTAATAAGAAGTGGTTCCCGCTCTACAAAGGCACTCCCATTGCGCCTCCGTCGGCAAATCGAACCGATCGATTCCGGACTTTGCTCTCAAACGTCCAATGAAATTGGTGGAACTCACGGTAGAACCGGTCGTATGCCAATTGATCGTCGGAGTGTTATTCGTCGCCCCCCGGATGTCATCGTACGAGACGTAAACCCTCGGCAGTGTCGATGCGCTGCTGCCTCCCATGATCCGTTCCCACTGTGCCTGGGTAACCTCGAAAACACCCGCATAGAAGTCTTTCGTCAGAAGGGTTGCGAGTGTCGGGACAGTATCCCCCATCTTAAACGAACTCGCTGGCACACGCCGCAAAACGAGTTTGTCCGTCGCGTAAACCGACTCGTTTGTCACAGCAAACCACACGTTAGTGAAACGACCTTCCGTTACCAGACGTACGTCACCCGGGTAGATGTATTCGACCTGTCCGCTCGCGCCTTTGTCCAGCCTCAAGTCCACGATCATGTAAACTGGCGAGGGCGTGGGTGTGAGTGTCACACGGAACTGCGACAACACCTCTTCGTTGGTATATTGGCTTTTGACAGGATCCCAAACGATCCGGCGTGTTCCCTGTCCCGTCACACCATTCAGGTCGCCGGAGATTGATTCTGGGCTTAACGTGAGCGGCGTCGAGCCGTTATAGGCCGTCACCGCGATATCCACCGCCTGCGTCGCATCCGCGATCACATAATCGATGTCCACCAGCCGATTCCACGGCCAGCGTTGCCGCACCGTCACCCCGCTGATGTCCGCCGCCGCCGCGCCGAGCGCGAGGCAGACCGCAAGACTCCCCAATACCGTTTTCATCGTTGTTGTCGTTTTCATTGTTTCATTCCTTCGTCGTTGCTGTCGATTTCATCGAGCGTTTCGAGAGCGTCGAATTCTTCCAAATTCGGCTCTCACCTTCACCGCACTTTGATCATCATGCCGTCCGCGTTGCGCACGAGCGCGGCGTCCCACTCGTTCGTCACCGTGCCGGGGAACGTCAGCGCGAGGTTGAAGGTGCCGTAGCCCCAGTCGCTCCGCTTGACTCTCCAGCCGAAATACCCGTCGGCGTAGGCCAAGATGTTGGTCTGCGTCGGGCCGCCCGTTTTGGCGATCACCAGCCGGCTGTTCGTCGCGCCGGCTGTGGCCGCCGCCCATCCCGCATCGTAAGGGATCACGACGTTCTCTTTGAGCGTCGGCCACGGGGTGCCCTCCGGGGTCGGGATGACCGCCGTCTCGCCGAACGCGCCCGTCGCCACGGCGACCTGCGAGGTCAGCGCCCCGACCCTCGCGTCGCCGCTGAAGAACGTCAGCGTCAAGGTGTATGCGTCCTCCGCCGACGGCACGCCTGACGGGAACGCTCTCCAGAGCCAGTTCGTCGTGACGGACGCGAAGTTGGTCGCGACCGACCCGTTCATGCCGGTGATGTCCAACTGTGCGCGCGATGCGCCCGCGTGCCACTCCCAGGCGAGGGGCACCTCGTTGGTGTACACCGTCGACCAACGCCGGTTCCGGGTCGGTGAGGTGTTGATGGCGACGGGCTCCGAAACGGCGCCGGACGTCTCCGCGCCCAGCAGGATCACCGCAGCAGCCAGAGCCGCCACGCTTGTTGTTTTCATGTTGCTTGCCTCCTGTTCGGGCGAAAGAAGTTTCGCCCCTCCTGTAGCCGCCACGGGCGCGGCAGGGCGCACCCACGCTGTTTTCGTGAAAGGGATCGGCCTGGGGGCGTTGCGCAGGGCGGCCTGCCGTTCCGCTCTGGCCCGGACCTGCGCGGCCTCTTCCGGAACGTACCTCGCGGTCCACTGCTCGCAGACCTGCCGCGCGGCGCGGAGCGCGCGCTGGGGGTCGTCAAGCGCCGCATAGCCGCGCACGGCTCTGAGCATGCGCTCCGCCTCCGCTCCTTCGGCCGCCACTTTGAACGGGGTCTTGCCGGCTGGGGCACGCACGCCCTCGCCCGCCTCGCAGAGGTCGACGCCGTTGCCCTCGCTGTCCAGCACCTGCACGCTGCCCTTGAAGACGAACAGGTCAGAGGCGGTCTCCTCCGCCGCCACGGAGAAGACCGTCCCGATGTCCCACGCGGTCAGCCCCGGCGCGTGCACGGTGAACCCGCAGGCCCGGCGCGGCACCCACGCCACCAGCCGGCCCGTGGTCAACCGCACCTCCATGTCGTTCTCGACCTGCAACTCCAGCGGGCTCAGCAGCACCAGCTCAACGCCCGAGGGCAGCCGCACTTTGATTTCCCCTTTCGCGAGCCGGATCTGTCCCGGCAGCGCCTGCGGCAGCTCCAGACCCCACGCGTCTTTCCGCGCCACCACCGTGACGGGAGAGTCGGCAGCGGAAGACGGAGGACGGAGGGCGGAAGACGGAGAGAGGGGGGCGGAGGGCGGCGAAGCGCGCCACGCGCCGCGCCACAGCGCCGCGCCCGTCAGGAGGACAGCCGCTGCCGCCGCGAAGCGGACCCCCGTGCGCCGCCAGAAAACAGTGGGCCGCTTGCGACGGGGAGAGGCGGACGGGGGCGTCGCACTCCCGAACTCTCGTGAGGCACTGCCGAACTTCCAAGAGGCCAGCGTGTCCATGTCGGTCTGCTCGCGGTAGGCGTCGATCAGTTCAGGATGTTCGCGCAACAGACTGCGGAACGTCGCCCGCTCGTCGGCGGTCGCCTCGCCGTCAAGCACGCGTCCGACCAGAAAAAGGAATTGCTCTTGCGGCGTGTTCACGCTTCGGCCTCCTGGATCCGCGCGGCTTCGATGCATCGCGCCAACTGGCGACGGATGCGGGTCAGCAACATGGAGGCGGCCGCCTCGCTGAAGGAGAAGCGCTTGGCCAGACGCCGGACGGGCCAGTCGTGGAAGTAACGGAACTTCAGAAGCGACTGCTGTTGGCGGGTCAATTTGGCGAAACAGACGTCCAGCAGGCGCAACCTCTCCTGCATGTCGTCGTGGCGGTCCTGGTCGGTGGCGGCCAGCAACAGCATCAGGTCCTCGTCGAACACCAGCTTGTCGCGCGAGCGCTTCTTAAGGTGCGACAGCGCCTGATAATAGGCGACGGTCTTCGCCCAAGGGAGAAACGGCTTGTTCTCGTCGTACCGCGCCGCCTCGCGCCACAGCACGACATTCGCCTCCTGCAAGACGTCGGACGCCTCGTCGCGGTTTCCCACCAGATAGGTGATATAGGCATGCAGGTCGCACTGCACCTGCGTCAGCCGGCGCACGAACGTTTCGGATGCTGTTCGGTTTTCCGCTCTCTCCATGGACATCACCCACCTGTTTCACAACGTATGGGCCAAAACGGAAGAAACCCAACAGGTTAAAAAGGCTTAAAGCCGTAAGTCACTTTTTGTGAAGACGTTGCACGGACAAAACTTTATTGCGTGTGGATGAAAAAAGGGAGGTTCAGTACACCCAAAGAGCCGCTTCGCTGATTTCGGCCTTGCCGCCTGCGATGAGCTCGAGGCGGTTGGCGGTGCCTGCCACGAGCCACGGCGTGATGTTGAGAAACGTCGTATCGCCGAGGGCGTGGTGGTGTCGCCGGACGTAGCGGCCGTTGACGAGGCAGCCGGTGATGCCGTGGCTGGCCTTCAGGCGCAGGTAGACCGGCCTCGCGGCAAGGTCGCCCGGCAGGGTGAGCGTCCGCGAAAGCAGCTTGGCGTTGAACGCGCCGGGAAGCGTCACGGGGGCGCCGGCGGTCAGATAGTCCGGGGACGAGTCCCACTCGCCCGCGAGGCCGATCGTGCGCGCGGGCCGGCGCGTGAAGGCGAGCCACGTGTTGCCGCGCACGCCGCACACCTGCCCTTCGCCGCGCACTTCGACCGCCAGCGTGTGCGTGGCTCCGGGCTCAAGCCTCAGCGGCAGGATCAGCCCGTTCCGTCCGTCGCCCTGCGTGACTTCGCGGCCGTCCAGCCAGTACCGCGCCTTGCCCGCAACCGTCCAGGAGAACCACGCCTTTTGCCACAGCTCGACCTCGCCCTGACGCCACGCCTTTGGAATCCGGAACGTCCTGCGGAACAGCGCGCGGCGTGAGGGCAGCTCTTCGGGGACGGCCCAACAGTCGAGACGGCGTACCGGCCAGGCGGCGTCGTTGAAGCCGGCGGCGGCGAGCGGTGCGGGATCGTCTGCGCCGCGCTCGTCCAGGACCGTATAACGCCAGCCGTCCGTGAGATCCAGCGCGGCCTGCTCGCCCGTTTCCGCGGCGGCGGGCTGGCCGGACGTCACCGGCGCCTTCGCGCGGCGCACCGCTTCCGTGCCGCGCCACCAGTTGCGCTGGAGCGTCAGCCACTCGGACGGCGCGGAGGCGAGCTGCCCGCGCGGCGTCACGAAGATCTTGGTCTCCAGCGGCGCGAGCCGGATGCCGCGCACGGCGGGCTCTCCGCCCGCTCCCGCCGCGGCCAGCGCGAGGGCGGCGTCCGAGCCCACCTCGCGGCAGAAGGCGGGGCGGAGCCCGTCGCGGAACACGAGGCTGGTCTCGACGGCCTTGTCGGGCTTGTCGTTCCAGAGCGTCCAGGTGTCGAACAGGCCGTTGTTGCTGACGTAGTGGCGGAACTTCACGCCTTCCGCCTCGGCGGGAACGCGGCGCATGCCGGCCCACACGAAGAGCTGGCGGAAGATCTTCTGCGTGCGGTCCGGCCAGCCGTGCCAGAGCGGCGTGCGGCAGAACTTGAGCCCCATGTGGACCACGTAGCCCTTGCCGAGCGGGCGCAGGCCGATGGCGGTCGAGCCGTCCTCCCAGCGCGCAAGGTCCTGGCAGTCGGGCGCGGCCGGACGCAGTTTCAGCCCGTTGGCCTTGACGCCCTTGAGGTCCCACGCGTCGGGCTTGAAAACGGTCTGGCCGGGCGCGAAGGTGAAGCTCCACCAGTCTTTGACCTCGTAAGGCTCGGTCGGCGAGAACTCCGACGGGCTGATGTCGGTGACCTGATAGCCGGAAAGGCGCGAGATGGGCCAGGCGTCGCGCTGCTGCGGCGTGTGGCGGCCCGTCTGCACGAACGCCACGAAGATGCCGCCCCTGCGGACCCAGTCTTCGATCCCGCCGGCCAGCTTCTCATCCATGACCGAGGTGTTCGCGCCGATGATGAGCCGGTACGGATCGGCGGTGCCGTCGTCGAAGTCGAGGTCGGTCAGCCCGTCGAAATCGTACTCGCCGGTGAACTGCGCGTTGAGCGGCCACGAGAAGTAGCCGGACGGGAGGTTGACGTTGGGGTTCTGCCCCCACGGGAAGCCGGTCAGGTTGTCGATGCGGTCGCTGAAGAGCATGGCGATCTCGGCCTTGGGCGGGTGGACTTTGCCTACCGTGTCGAGCAGCGGCCGGATGGCCTCGAAGTGCGCGCGGATGTCCTGCGGCCAGTAGATGTTGCCGACGTGGATGAAGTAGTGGATCGCCTGCACGCCCTCGGTGAAGTAGAAGCCCATCATGCGCTTGAACCGCTCCAGCGAGTCGGCCGGGCCGCCGGGCTCCAGCGAGAAGGGCAGATCCGCGCCGCGCATCAGCATCGGCAGAAACTCGTTCCAGAACGCGCCCATGTGGCCGGTGTTGTGGAAGTGCGCGCCGTACCGCTCGCAGAGCTTCTTGACCCCCGCGATGCTGGAGTCGGGGGCCATGCAGACGATGGAGCGGTCGGGGTCGGCGCTGCGGATCGCCTCGATGCCCCGGCGGGCCGCGTCGATCCGCGTGGCCTGCCGCCAGTCGGCGAAATCGACCCAGCGGGCCTTCTCGCCGTCCGGCAGGTCGGGGTATTGCTGGGGCGCGTGCTTGGAGAGGTAGACGCGGTAGCCGAGGAAGCCCTCGGGCACCCGGATTGCGACGGTGTTGGTGCCCGCGCGCAGGGCGCTGCCGGCCTCGAACGCGCCCCAGTGCGAGGTGGCGTGGCGCGTGAGGTCCTCGCCGACCGGCACGCCGTTCAGCGCCGCGGCGATCCGCTCTTTGAGGTGACCGCCGGAGTTGAGGTCCCACACGTAGAGCCACGCCTTGCCGCCGTCGCGCACCCACGCTGCGGGGACCTCGAAGGAGCGGCGGAAGACGGCGGGCTTCTTTTCCAGCAGCATCATCGCGTCGTTGCCGGGCGCCTGCAGCGCCGGCCATGCCGCGTCGTCGAACGCGGCCGACGACCACTCCGCCGCGGTGCCGGGCAACGGCTCGTAGCCGAGCCGCCAGGTGCCGGTCAGGTCCAGCGCGTCCGGGCCGTACCCCAGGAAGGAGGCGACCTCCGGCACGCGCACGTCCTCCCAGCGCTTCAGGGATTCCGCGCTGCCCCAGCGCCGCGCCACGCGCGAGACGCGCCCGTACTTCTCCTTCAGGAACCTGCGGAAGCTGGCGTCGGCGACGGGGCCGTATTCGAGAAAGATGTCGTAGTCGCCGTGGCGCAGCTCGCCGTGCGGCTCAAGGTACTCCAGCGTGTTGGGCTCGTCCGCGTAGCGCCCGACGATGCGGCGGACCGGCGCGAGCTGGGCGTCCTTCGCCTCCTCCGCGCACCACGAGAGGCTGCGCATGCCCGCGCTCGACGTGCTCGCGACGCCGTGGTATGAGCCGCAGAACTGCGGCATCAGCGCCATGCCCTCGTCGCGCCGGCCGTTGAGCAGCCACGTCGGCTCCACGTTCATGGTGTTGACCACCACGGGGAGCCCGCGCCGCGCGGCGGCGCGGGCGGCCCAGTCCCACCAGAGGTCGTTGTCGAGCCCCACCGCGGAGTCGACGTTGGCGGTCTCGGCCCAGAAGACGAAGCCGCGGCCGTTTTCCCGCTTCGCGAAATCGAACTCCTCCAGCACCGGGTAGCCGCCCCACGTCTGGCCCTTGGGCGTTTCCCACGGCCGGTAGTAGAAGCGGAAGCCGTGCTGGTCCCACGCGTCCAGAAACATCGGCACCCGGGCCTGCGGCAGCAGCTCAGCCCCGGCCAGCTTCCGCCCGAGCGGGGCCATGCCCTCCAGCCAGCCCGCCTCGGTGGCCGCCGAAACCAGGGTGACGGACTTGCCGCTGCGGAAGGCCGAGACGACGCCCTGCTCCGGCACGACGGCGACCGGCACCGCGACCGCCCCGATCGTCCGGGTCTCGTCCCTGACGCCGCCCAGCGCATGGAGGTCGCTCACGAACTTGGCGTGGACGATCCCGGCTTTCTCCGCGCTCTCGCACCGGATCTCCAGCCGCGAGAAGGCGGGGCCCGCTTCAGACCGCGCCGACACCGCGCCGTAGCCGCGCAGCTGCCGGCAGGGGAATTCGCGTGCGGCGGGCTGCGCGCCCCACGCGCCCAGCGCCGTCGACAACACGACAACCAGCAACTCGAAGAAGACAATCATGACACCCCCCTGCCGATGAATCCTGTTACGCACATTCGCGTGTCTCACTCGAGCCGCTCAACCGTGACGGTGTAGCGGAAGCGGACGGATGTGCGCGGTGCGAGCTTGAGCGGTTCGTGGAAGATCATGGAGGGGCCGACGACATAGTAACCCCGCCCCTTGTGGTCGGTCGTGCTGTGCCGCGCAAACCAGGGGGTGGGGTGGCGGGGATTTTCGGGGCGGTCGCGGAAGGTGATCTTGGCTTTGGCGCCCGACGTCCGGGCCGTCGCCACGATCTCCAGGCGGTCGCTCGGCTCACCGCATGTCTTGACGTCGCACAAGCCGGCCGCGTTCGTGTACGTGTAGGAGAAAGCCGGGCTGTCGGCGAAGCGCCACATCAGGCCCGCGTAGCCGCCGGAGGCCCAGTTGCCGGCCTTGTTTTTTTGAGACGGCGTACAGGACAAGACAGCCTCGGCATCCGACGCGGTGAAGGTGCTGTCCCATTCGATGGCGTAATTGCCGTTCGGTTCGGTCGTCACGCGGACGATCCGTTTTTCGCGCACGAGTTCCTTGTCTTTGACGGTGTAGGCGAGCGTGGCCTCGGTGAGGAAGGCTTTGTCATCGGACGGCATGACGGTCTGCGCGAGCACGCGGGTGGCGCCGCCGTTGGTGCCGGGCTCCCAGAAGTTGCAGCCGTTGATGAACTTCCAAGAGAACCAGAAACCGAGGTGCCAGGCGTGGTCCGATGGGCGGAAGGAGGTGAGCACGTCGTCCGTGCCGGGGATGGCGAGCGGATGGAAGTACGGCTTGCCCTCCTTGCTCTGCGGCACATAGGTCCAGCAGGTCTTGTCCTTGACCTGCATGGAGACCGCCCCGGTGGACGGTTCCGTGACGAAACGGCGGGTGTCGTCGGCGCGTGCGGCATGCGAGAACAGGGCAAGCCCCAGCGAGACGGTCAGATAGGCGCGGCACGGAAGATGTTTTGTCATGATGGACTCCTTCACTCATTTCCTTTGGCCTTCGAGTGTAACGTGTGGGCACCGCTCGCAACAATTGCATTTTATGGGCAGGCACATGCGTTTTTTCACTGACGGAGATGTGGCCGAGGCCTGCGGGACCCCTGCCGGACACGGTGGGCGTACGGTAAATCGGCTGGCGAAGGGTCCGTAAGGGTGATATTATTTGAACGACAAAATGATGAGAGTTCAAATGGGGTTTGTCCACAAAGGGGGAAAATATGGTCAAGAGGGAACTTGTCGCCGGACTAGGGGTGCTGGCGGTGGCCGTCTGCGCGGAGGCGTTTGACATCGGCTACCCGAAGCCGTACACGCTGTTCCAGCGGGACTCTGCCGCCGAGGGGGTTGTCCGGGTGCGGGGGAGTTTTCCGGAAGCGCAGCGGCCCGAAAAAATCGAGGCGCGGTTCAATGGCGGAGCCTGGCAGGCCGTGGAGGGGCGGATCACGGCGAACGCGTTCGAGGGCGCAGTGAAGGTGCCGGTTGGGCAGGGGCTGCTCCAGGTGCGGGGCGTGGGCGGCAGCGGCGGCGCTTTGGCGGCGACGGTGGCGTGCGTGGGGGTCGGCGACCTGTTTGTCATCGCCGGGCAATCGAATGCCGACGGGCGCGGAAATGGGCTGGTCAAGCTTGACCCGAAGAATCCGTACGTGGGCGTGAAATTCCGCAAGGGCGTCTGGTCGGAGGGGAGTGACCCTGCGACCAACGACGGCGACACGTCGGGCTCGCCTTGGCCCATCGTGTTCAACAGCGTGATTCCGGATCAGAAGGTCCCGGTCGGGTACATCAATGCCGCGGTCGGCAGCACGGTGGTGAAACAGTGGCGGCGCGGAAGCGGGGACCCGAAGAAATGGGGCGTCGGCTCAATGTACGTGGGCATGCGGGAGATGATCCGTGCGGCCACGGACGGAAGCATGAAGTTTCGCGCGGTGCTTTACCATCAGGGCGAGAACGACCTGACCCATCACAACGGGCTTTCTGTCCAAGGCGACTACACGGCATACAAGGACAACCTGATGGCCATGGTCAGCGAGTATTGGGAAGATTTCAAAGTCCCGGTGCTGGTGGGGCAGATCACCAACTTGGGCGGTGACCGCCAGAAAAACGACGCGGTCCGCCAGGTGCAACAGGAGGTCTGGAGGGAGCACCCGCATGCCTTGCCGGGCGCGGTCACCTACGACATCCGCCCGACCGACGGCGTGCATTACCGCGACGAAGCCGGCATGCGGGTGTATGCGGGCCGCTGGAGCGCGGCGATCCTGTCGGGCGTTTACGGCAGAGAAGAGAGGGCGTCGCCGAAATGGGTCAGCTTCCGCAAGACAGGCGGCAGGCAGCTGACGCTCACGTGCGACCAGCCCCTGGCCATGGCCGCGTGGGACGGACGGGCGGGAGCAAACGCGGAAGGGTTCCGGCTGATGGACGGCGGGCAGGTCTGGGCCGGCGCGCAAAGCGTGTCTGCGGCACTCGACGGAAAAGAACTGGTCCTCACCTTTGCCGCCGAAGTGCCCGCCAGCCTGCGCGTGTGGTACGGGAGCGGCGCGGACGGGCAAGGCAAGGTTGTCCTGCGCAGCGCCGCCACGGGACTGCCCATGCCCTTGCTGTTCGGCCGGGCGTTGGACGGGGCCGGGCCGTCGGGGGAGTGAGTGCGAAGAGGGTCGTAAAAATGAAGAACCGTTTGACGCGTCGCGCATTCTTGGGATCATCGCTGGCGGTTGGAACCGTGCCGTGGCTGACACTGTGCCGGCCCGCGCTCGCGGACAAGGCCGCGTCAAGCCCCCTGTTCGGCGAGGCCGCGGCGGCGGCGGGCTGGGAGGCCGGGTCTCCGGGCAGCTTTTATTTTGTCCAGGCCACGGATCTCCACGCGAACGACCGGGGCCCTCTGAAGATGGAGGACAAATACAAGGGACGGAATTTCGCGGACGACATCCGCGGCCTTATGCCCAAACCGGCGTTCGTCGCGATCACAGGCGACCTGGTTTCGGACACCTTCCGCTCGCCCTCGAGCTGGCCGCGTGCGGAAGAGGGGTTCCGACTCGTCCAGGAACGGGTTCTGTCACGGCTCGACATGCCCTGCCACATCATCATGGGCAACAACGGCTGCTCGCCCGAGGCTTTCCATAAGGTTTGGACTGAGCGGCCCGCCTATTGGTCGTTTACGCAAGAGGGCGTATGTTTTGTCGGCCTGTACAGTTACGCCCTGTGGCGGCCGGAGAACGGCAACCATGCGGGGATTGTTCTGGATGAGGAGCAGCGGGGTTGGCTTGAGAGGCAGGTCGCGGCCTCGCGGGCCCGGAGCCTCGTGCTCTTCACGCACGAGCCGCTGCAGGACGCCGACTGCCATTTGATCCGCAAGCAGCTCGCGCCCGTTCTGGCGAAGTTTGCGGGCGAGATCTGGAACATCGCCGGACACAACCACAGGAACGCGGCCCAATCGTTTACGCTGGGAGGCAAGACGGTGCGGGTGCTTCAGACCTCGACTCCGGTCGGTGACTGGAAGCCGGACAAGGGGGTTTACAGGCTCGTGTTCGCCTCGGGCGGACGTCTTGTCGGGACCTCGCTGCGCCGACTCACCAAGGATGGCGAGCCGCTGGGTTTTACGGGCAGCCGCAAGCTGGGCGAGCTGCCTCCGTGTCGGACGGTCGAGGAGGCGCTTTGCGCAAACGCGTCGCGTGTCGTCATGGTGGGGGACGGGGACAAAGCGTTGCGGATCGAAAGCGTGAAGGTTGAGGACCGGCTCTCCAATCTTCGCATGCCCGCAGGCGGTTCGGTCACGTACAAGGTTCCGCCAGGGGCCGAAGGGACGGCGTTCCGGCAAATCGCTTTGGCCGCGGGGTTGGCCGCGGTTGTGGACCTCTCGCGGGACGGGGTTTCTTGGGTGCCGGCCGGGAAGCCCGCCGTGAAAAACGGGATCCTCCGCTTCGATCTCGCTCCCGTCGGCAAGGAGGGAGAGTCTCTCTACATAAGGGTGGCGGCCCCGCTTGGCAAAGAGCTCCGGCTTTACGGGTTCGCCCTGTTGCCTGATCCCGTGTAGCCGCGGTCTCCGGTGGGGTGCGCGATATCAGAAGGGATTGGGATGAACGAGCGCGAGAACATTCTTAGGGCAATCCGGTTTGAAAAGCCGGAGACCATTCCCATGAGGTTCCACGTCAATGCGGCGTGTTGGCACGCGTATGAGCAAGAGGCGCTCAAGGATCTCATCGAGAACCATCCGCGGCTGTTCCCGCATTATCAGCGTCCGGCCGGCGCAGTGACACCGGCGTATGACTTGAATGCGCGGGCGGATCAGCCGTATACCGATCCGTGGGGCTGCGTGTGGGAGACAACTGAGGACGGGATCACGGGTGCGGTGCATCGTCACCCGCTGGAGAACTGGGGGGCGTTTGACGGTTACGAAGTGCCCGATCCCGCTGTCACGGACGGCACGTTTCCCGTCGACTGGGAGGCGGTCGCGGAGAGGGTCAGGCAAACGCGGGCAGACGGCGGAATCGTGTGGGGCAGCCTGCCGCACGGGCACACCTTCCTGCGCCTGCAGGATCTCCGCGGGTACGAGAACCTGCTTTTCGACATGTTTGACGAGGAGCCGAACGTGCGCCGCCTGATTGATTTGGTCGAAGCGTTCAACGGTCGGTACGTCATGCGGTGGATGGAACTGAAGCCGGACCTTTTCAGCTATCCGGAAGATCTCGGCATGCAGGTCGGGCCGATGCTCGCGCCCGACCAGTTCAGGACGTATATCAAGCCCTCATACCAAAGACTCATGCGGCTGGCGCATAACGGGGGATGTGTCGTCGAAATGCATTCCGACGGCGACATCCGCACGCTCGCCGGGGATCTGGTCGATTCCGGCGTGCAAGTGATCAACCTGCAGGATTTGGTCAACGGGGTCGATTGGATCGCGCAGACGTTCGCGGGCAAGGTGTGCGTGCATCTCGACCTTGACCGGCAGCGCGTCACGCCGTTCGGCGCGCCCGGCGAGATCGACGCGCTGATCCGAGCAGAGGTCGAAAAAATCGGCTCTCCGCAAGGCGGGCTGATGATGATTTACGGTTTATACCCGGGGGTGCCGATCCGAAACGTAAAAGCGGTGATGGACGCGATGGAGCGTTACATGGGGTATTATTCATGAATGCGAAACGATCACTGCTTCTTAAAAGGCAACGCTTGTGTCAGGCTGTTTTACTCGGCGGCGTTTGGCCGATGGCGGTGACGGCGGCCATGCCGATGATGGTGCCGGCGCCTGTGGAAATGAGGGCGGGCGACGGGGAGTGCGTTTTTTCAACGGGATCAACCATCGCGGTGAAAGAGGACCGGTTCCTGAAGGTTGCCGAGTACGCCGCACAGGCGTTGCGTCTGCCGACGGGATACCCGTGGCCGGTTTCGCGTGAAGAAGCGTCCGGCGGAATAGTATTCCGCGCGTCCGACGTGCCGTTGCCTGCGGAGGGCTACACGGTGACGGTGGCCGCTTCGGGGACAGTGATCGCGGCCTCGGACGAGGCCGGCGCCTTTTACGGATTCCAGACGCTGCGGCAGCTCCTGCCGGTTCCGGCGTTCGCCGCAACCCGGCAGGCGGGGGTCCGGTGGAGCGCGCCCGCCGTCGCCGTCAGCGACGCGCCGCGTTTCAAGTGGCGCGGGCTGATGCTGGACTGTTCCCGCACGTTTCAGTCGCCCGCGTACATCAGGAAGACGCTGGACCGGCTGGCCGCCTACAAGATGAACGTTCTCCACCTGCATCTCACGGATGACCAGGGCTGGCGGATCGAGATCAAGAAATATCCGGAACTGACCCGCAAAGGGGCGCGCTTCGCCGAAACGTACAAGGAGCCGGAGGAGAATCAGGGGTTCTACACGCAGGAAGAGCTGCGCGCTTTGATTGCATACGCCCGGGCCCGTCAAATCACGGTCGTTCCGGAAATCGAGATGCCGGGACACAGCATGGCGGCACTCGCCTGTTATCCGCACCTTTCCTGCCGGGGGCAGGAGCAGGAAATTTATCCGTTCGGCAAAGGGCCGGCGCTGACCTCCGACAGTTTCTGCGCCGGCAATGAAGCGGCCTTCGAGTTTTTTGCCAATGTTCTGGCCGAGGTGGCGGAACTGTTTCCTTCGGAATTCATTCATGTCGGCGGCGACGAAGTGTTGAAGGACGCTTGGAAAGCGTGCCCGAAATGTCAGGCCAGAATGAAGGCGGAGGGACTGAAAGACGAAAAGGAACTCCAGAGTTATTTCATCCGGCGCGCCGAAAAGATGCTACAGAAACAGGGGAAGCGGCTGATCGGGTGGGACGAGATCCTGGAAGGCGGCCTCGCGCCCAACGCGACGGTGATGAGCTGGCGCGGAATCAAGGGCGGAGTGACAGCGGCAAAAGCCGGGCACGACGTCGTGATGTCGCCGTACAGCCACTGTTACTTCGACTACGCCTATACCAGCATCGACACGGAGCGGGTCTATTCCTACGAGCCGGTGCCTGCGGAGCTGACCGGCGAGGAGGCCGGGCACGTTTTGGGCGTGCAGGCGAATTTCTGGTCGCACCTGGCGCGCACGCCGCCTCAGGTTGACGTCCAGCTTTTCCCGCGTCTGCTGGCGCTGGCCGAAGCCGCGTGGTCGCCGAAGGCGGGACGCGATTACGCGCGTTTCCGCCGGGGGTTCAAGCCGCAGCTTGAGCGGCTGAGCCGGATGGGCGTCACCTGTTCGACGTTCCCGATGTTCGACCGCATCGGGGCGGCCGCGTTTTTCTGGAAGACCGGCGAGAACTCGGCCGAGTGGGCGGAGCGGGGCTGGGAGGTGCCGGCGGGCCTGATGTCGACGGCCGGCGTTTACCGGGTCTCGTTCTGGTACCGCAGCGGGGCGGCGGGAATGGCGATCCGCAAGGTGCGGCTGCTGGCGGAGGGCAAAGAGATCGCCGCGTGTGAGCAGCGGGGCTGGGCGGGCGCGGAGCACCACAACCACATGTATCTGCTGGAGGTTCCCGCCACGCCGGCCGGTGCGAGAATCACACTGCGGGCCGACGTCCGCACGGAAGGGGGCACGGACTCGAACGGCGGCATATGGATCGAGCGGCAACAGGAGGGGGGGCTTCGCGTGAAATGAGCGATGAGCGCGGACCCAGCCATCAGGGCCAGCCGTCAAAATCCCCCAACCGCCTTTCTAGGCCGGTCCTTGCGAGCGGCGGTACTGGGCGGGGGTGAGGCCATAGTGGCGCTTGAAGAGGCGGTGGAAGTGGCTGAGGCTCTCGAAGCCGAGCTCGGCGGCAACGGCGGCGATCTTGGTGTCGGGCTCGGACAGCAGTTTGACGGCCCGCCGCAGGCGCAGGCGGTTCAGGAAGTCGGTCGGCGTTTCGCCGAAGTGGCGTTTGAAGCTTTTGCAGAGGTGGCTGGGGTGGCAGCGCGCTTTCGCGTGCAGCCGGTGCGGCGCGTTCTTGAGGTCGGCCCAAAGCTCGGCCTCCTCCCGCAGGAGCGTCAGCCAGTGCGGCGGCAGGAGGATGTGCGTCTGCGGCGGCTCGGGGTTCAGCAGGTGGTCGGCGAAGAGCTGTGCCGCCAGGACGCGGGACATCAGGGTGCTGTTCTCGGGGTTCACGGCCTGCTCGTTGCTGATGCGCTCCATCTGGAGCATCAGGGCGCGCGTGGCGTCGGGGGAGAGGTGGAGGCAGGGAGCCTCCGGCGCGGTTTCGAAGCGGTTGAGGACCGCGGGCGCGCACAGGTAGGTCATCAGCTCGCGGATGACCGAGGAGGCGAGCGTCAGGCTGGCGAAGACCGTCCGTTCGGAGTTGACGGGCAGGAGCCGGTGGAGATCGTAGGGCCTGACGAAAACCAGCGAGCCGGGGTGCAGGATGTGGTGGCTGCCGTTCACCTCGTGAAGGAGGTGCCCCTTTACGAGCAGCATGATCTCGGCGAACTCGTGGACGTGGAAGGACTGGATCTCCTCCGCGTTCAGGAGGAACCCCTGCTTGTGCAGGTGGGGAAAGCTGTTCATGGCATAGACCTCGCCGTCCTGCAGCAGATACAGGAAGACGGCCGTGCGGGTTTCGCTCAGGAACCGCTCCTGCTGCACGGTCAGGGGGCGTTTCGGCGAAGGGGCATTCATGAGGCAAATATAGGGCATGTTTTTGGAAAAGCAAGAACAATCATAATTGTTGGCAATCGTCGGGAAAATTGGATATCGTATGGGCACTTCATTGTGAAGTTTGGCAAACGAGAGACAAGAAAGAGGTTTTGAAATGTCTGATTTTGATGTGCTGAAGACGGCGATGAAGAGCGGAAAAGTGGCCGATGTGCGCAAGCTGGTCGAGGCGGCGCTGGCCGAAGGCGTGGCGGCGCAGGAGATCCTGAACTCCGGGCTGTTGGAGGCGATGGGGGAGGTCGGGCAGCGGTTCAAGAAGAACGAGGTTTTCGTTCCCGAGGTTTTGGTGGCGGCTCGTGCGATGAAGGCGGGAACCGAGCTGCTGAAGCCGCATCTGATCAAGGCGGGCGTGCAGGCCGTGGCGACGGCCGTGATGGGAACGGTCAAGGGCGACCTGCATGACATCGGAAAGAACCTGGTGATCATGATGCTGGAAGGGGCGGGCTTTGCGGTGATCGACGCGGGCGTCGACGTGGCCCCCGAGAAGTTCGTCGCGCTGGCCAAGGAGCACAACGCGAAGATCATCGGGATGTCGGCTCTGCTGACGACCACCATGCCGAGCATGAAGGGGGCGGTCGAGGCGGTCCGCGCGGCAGGCCTGTCCGCCAAAGTGATCATCGGCGGCGCGCCGGTGACGCAGGCGTATTGCGAGGCGATCGGCGCGGACGGCTATTCGGCCGACGCGGCTTCGGCGGCGGACCTGGCCAAGCGGCTGGTCGCCTGAGCGAAGCCGCAGACGGGAGCGTGATGACGGGGAAAGAGATTCTGTTCAAGGCGCTGCGGAACGAGCTGACGCCGCGCCCGGCGTGGGTTCCGTTCGTGGGCGTTCACGGCGGCCAACTCATCGGCATGAAGGCGTCCGAGTACCTGCGCTCGGCGGAGGCTCTCGTCAGGGGGCTCTCCGAAGCGGTCGCGCGCTACGACCCGGACGGCATCCCGATGCTGTTCGACTTGCAGCTCGAGGCCGAGGCGATGGGGTGTGAGCTGGCGTGGGCCGACGAGACGCCCCCTTCGGTCAGGACCCATCCTTTGGAGGGCGGCGGCTCGCTGGCGCACCTGCCGCCGTTTGATCTGGCGGCCGGCCGGCTCCCGCTCGCCTTCGAGGTCACCCGGCGGATGAAGGAGAGCGTGGGCGACCGCGTCGGTATTTACGGGCTGCTGTGCGGCCCCTTCACGCTGGCCATGCACCTGATGGGCAACGACCTGTTCATGCAGATGTACGACCACCCCGACTACGTGAAGGCGGTGGTCGGCTACGGCGCGTCGATCGGCTGCAAGATGGCGCAGGCCTACATCGACGCGGGCGCGGACGTGATCGCCGTGGTCGACCCCATGACGAGCCAGATCTCGCCCGAGCACTTCATCGAGTTCGTCGCGCCGTATGTGAACCAGATCTTCGACGGGGTGCGCGAGCGCGGCCGTCCCTCCTCGCTGTTCGTCTGCGGGGACGCCTCCCGCAATCTGGCGGAGATGTCCCGGACGGCCTGCGACAACCTTTCGATCGACGAGAACATTCCGCTGGGCCTTTTGCGCGATCACTCGCGCACCTCCGGCAAGAGCTTCGGCGGCAACCTCAAGCTGGCGTCGGTGCTGCTGTTCGGCGATGCGGACGACTGCCGTCTGGACGCGATCCGCTGCATCGACGTGGCGGGCGGCGCGGGCTTCATCCTCGCGCCGGGGTGCGACCTGCCCTACGCGGTGCCGCCGGAAAATCTGGCGGCCGTGTCGGAGATGGTCCACGACAGCTACCGGCGCGAAATCTGCAAGCGGACGATCATCGCCAAGGAGCTCAGCTCCGCAGCGGCGTGCGACGTGCCGGCCGACTACCGCGCCTTGCCGCACGTGACCGTCGATGTGGTCACGCTGGACTCGGCCTCGTGCGCGCCCTGCCAGTACATGATGGACGCGGTCCACCGCGCGGCCGCAGCGCTGACCCGCCCGGTGGTGGTCAAGGAGCACCGGATCTCCGCCCGCGAGGGGATCGCCGCCATGGCGAAGCTGGGCGTGAAGAACATCCCGACCATCTGCATCGACGGGCAGATCGCGTTCGTGTCGATCATCCCCGACTTGCGCACGCTGGTCGCGCGGCTCGAACAGGCCGTGAACGCCAAGGCGTAGACGGGAGAGGCGCTTGCAAAACCCCTCGTCAACAAACGGCTCGGCACGGCCTCGCCCAGCTTCGGGCAGTGCGTCGGAACCTTTCATGGAGGGCGAACCTGTGGTGAGCCGCAGGGGGGTTCTGCAGGCGCCTCGGGAGAGCCGGGTGTCGCCAACGTGTCCCATCTGGCTGGTCGTCGGCTTTCTTGGCGCCGGCAAGACGACACTGTTGCGCCGGCTGGTGCATGCGGCGCGCGGGCGCAGCCTGGTCTACGTGGTCAACGAGTTTTCGGCGGTCGACGTGGATGCCGGGCTGATCGAGCGCGAGGGCGGCACGACCATCGCCGTGCCGGGCGGCAGCATCTTCTGCCGCTGCCTGGTCACCGAGTTCGTCGATGTGCTGCGCAAGGTGGCCGACGGCGACATCGGCAACGCCGGGCCGGCGTTCCGCCCCGAGGGCGTGGTGATCGAGGCCAGCGGCATGGCCGACCCGCGCTCGATGCGGCGGCTGCTGGCCGAGAGCCGTCTGGACACGCGGTTTCATGTCGCGGGGGTGATCGCGGTGGTCGATCCGGGGACGGTGATGAAGCTTCTGCTGGTGCTGCCCAACATCCGCGGCCAGATCGAGGCGGCGGATCTGATCCTGCTGAACAAGACCGATCTGCACCCGACTGAAGCGGTCGAGAAGGTGCGGCAGAAGATCGCCGCGATCAATCCGCACGCCACGCTGATCCGGTGCCTGCGCGGCGCGGTCGACCCGGCGATCCTTCTCGCGGACGGCGCGTCGTCGCGCGCGGAGCAGGTCGATGCGGCCTTCGGCGCGTGCAAGGATCCCCGCTTCGAGCGCGAGGTGGTCTGCTTCGAGGGGCCGGTCGACCTCCAGGCGCTCTGTGAGCGGGTGACCTCTTCGGGCGACGGGCTCTACCGCGTCAAAGGGTTCGTGAAGACCACCGGGGGCTGGACGCACCTCGACTGGAGCGGCGGCGTGCTGTCGCTCGAAGACGCCGCGCCGCGCCCGGCCTCGGCGCTGACGATGATCTGGAACCCGCACGCCGTGCGAGAGAATCCTGCCCGGCGGATCGCAGGGGCTGCGGCCGTCGCGCCGTGATGCCGGCCCCTTAAGAACGCGCTTGTTGGAGGAGACGCGTGTGGTGTATGCTATCGGCAATGATACACGGCCGGCTGGAGACGCGGCCAGGGTGACCCAACGTCAGGGGGACGTGCGGAACCGGGATACGAACGGAGGAGGGGGATCAGATGAGGCAGGTGTCACGGCGTGAGTTTCTGAGCACCGGCGCTGCGGCGGCGGGTGCGGTGTCGCTGGCGGGGTGTTCAACGGTGAAGATGACGCGGGCGCCGCGTTTCCGCAAGACCGGCGATAAACTGAACATGGCCTTCATCGGCTCGGGCGGCCGCGGCGGGTCGAACCTCAAAGAGTTCTACGCGCTGGGCGAGCAGATCGTGGCGCTGTGCGACGTGGACCGCGGGCGGCTCGACCATTCCGCCGCATCGGTCAAGGAGCGCTGCCCGGACGCGCGCAGGTATCAGGATTTCCGCGAACTGCTGGCCAAGGAGAAGGATCTCGATGCGGTGGTGGTCTCCACGCCGGACCACATGCACGCGGCGGCGGCGATCGCGGCCATGCGGCAGGGCTGCCACGTTTACGTCGAGAAGCCGCTCGTGCGCACGGTGTGGGAGGCGCGGCGCTTCGAAGAGGTCGCGAAAGCGTGCGGCGTGATGACACAGATGGGCAACAACGGCAACGGCTCGGATGTCCAGCGCCGCAAGATCGAGGTCGTGCAGTCGGGGGTGCTGGGCGCGATCTCGGAGATTCACGTCTCAACGGACCGGCCGATCTGGCCGCAGGGGCTCAACCGCCCCGAAGGCAGCGACCCGGTGCCCGACACGCTGGCCTGGGACTGCTGGCTCGGCGTCGCGCCGGAGCGCCCGTTCAAGAAAGACGTCTACCACGCGTTCAAGTGGCGCGGCTGGTTTGCTTTCGGCACCGGGGCGATGGGCGACATCGCCTGCCACAGCATGAGCTACTTCTTCCGTGCGCTGAGGCTGCGCGAGACCCTCTCCGCGGAGACGGTCAAGACGACCGAGAAGTTCAAGGAGACCTATCCGGCCGCGACGACGGTCAAGCTGGTTGTGCGCAGCGACAGCCAGCCGCAGCCGGTCACGATTTACTGGTACGACGGCAACACGAAGCCTGCGGATGAGGTTTGCCCGCAGGCCGTCGCGACGTGGGGAAACATGCCGGGGCAGAGCGTCCTGATCATCGGCGACAAAGGCGCGATGATGAACGACGCGGTCTGCATGAAAGGCGAGGCCAAATTCCGCGGGTTCGCCCAGCACGAGGCGACCAAGGACACGCCCGTCACGCTGCCGCGCGTGAAGAATCACCACTGGGAGTTTGCGGAGTCGATCCGCGGCGGGGCCAAGCCTTTCTCGCACATCGACCATTCGATTCCCCTGACCGAGGCGGTGCTGCTGGGGTGCGTCTCGCAGCAGGTTTCAGGCGAGCTGAAGTGGGACGCGCAGGCGTGCCGCTTCACCAACAGCAAAGAGGCGAATACTTTGCTCAGGCCGCACGTCCGCGACGGTTGGCAGATCGGATAAACGGCGCGTTTCATTCAAATTACAAAAGGAGACACGATGCACGTACAGACGGGATTGTTTTCACGCAGGGCGTTCATGGGCGGGGCGGCGGCGGCGGGCGCCGCGGCTTGGGTGCCGCGGACGGCCTTTGGCGCGGCCGCGCGGCCGGACTCGAAGTTTGGCGGCGTTCAGATCGGGGTCATCACGTACAGCTACCGCTCGCTGCCCGGAGGCGCTGAGGCGGTGCTGCAGCACGTCGTCGACAGCGGCATCAGCTCGATCGAGCTGATGGGCGACGTGGTCGAGAAGTATGCGGGCGGGTCCCTGGAGAAAGTCGCGGCCCTGCGCAAGATGTTTGCGGATGCGGGCGTCGGCATCCACATCGTCAAGTTCGGCAACATCGGCGACAAGGCGGTGACGGACGAGAAGATCGAGTACTATTTCAACGCGGCCAAGGCGCTCGGCGCCGGAGCCATCACGCGCGAAATCTCCGAGGAGGCCGCCAAGCGGGTCGGGCCGGTCGCCGACAGGCACGGGGTCAAGGTCGCCTTTCACAACCACACGCAGATCAACGCGACGACCTACGACGGCCCGATCTTGTCGTACGGCAAGAACCTCGCGATCAACCTGGACATCGGGCACTATGTCGCCGCGAACGACGACTGCGTTCTGGCGGTCATCGAGAAGTATCGCGACCGCATCTTCAGCCTGCACCTTAAGGACCGCAAGAACAAGGCTGGCAAGGGCGCGAACATGCCGTTCGGACAGGGCGACACACCGGTTCCGGCGGCGCTGCAGCTCCTGAAAAAGAGCAAGCTGCCGATCTACGCCGACATCGAGCTGGAGTACCCGGTTCCCGCAGACTCCGACGCGGTGAAGGAAGTCGCGAAGTGCGTCCAGTTCTGCAAACAGGCGTTGGCGTAAGCAGGAAGGTGTCGGCCATGCAGACACGGCGTGCGTTTCTGGTGAACATGGGGCTCGCCTGCGCGGGCCTGGCGGCGCTGCGCGGCAGCGCCGGAACGGTTGTCGGCAAGAAGCGGATCCCGGTCGGCGTGCAGCTCTACTCGTTCAGGAAGCAAGGCGAGAAGGACTTTGCCGGGATCATCGCGAAGGCGGCTGAGATCGGTTTCTCGGGCGTCGAGTTCGCGGGCTACGGGCCCTACGGCGACAAGCCGGGCGAGTTGCGCAAGCTGCTCGACGATGCGGGGCTCAAGGCGTTCGGCACGCATACGGGCTACAATCTGGTGATGCCGGACAAGATCCAGCAGACGATC
>CAYZQL010000004.1:0-32888 GCA_964480555.1 uncultured Lentisphaeraceae bacterium
CGTGTCGAAAAGGATCATCTGCCGGGGTTGAGGCTGAATGCGGACGGGACCTTTGGGGGCACATCGCAGTTGGAGGATGGGCAGTCGCGCGTGCAGACCTTCATTGGGACAAACATGGCGGTCTTCACGGCGGATTTCGGGAAAGTGATCGTTGTCACGAATGGGAATCATGTGTTTCGGGAGGTTGGGTTGACCGCCGCCGACGCGACAGGTCAAAGACTGAGGCCAAAACACCTCCAATACCGTGTTGACACATGTGAAAAGGAGAAATACCTTTATGCCCTTGGCGTGTTTGGCGACGACGATGGGTTGAAGGCTGGGACAGGTTATGCGGTGTTGCAGTTTCATGATCCGGCTGCACATTCGCAAGGCATCGCGACATGGGAACGGTACAAGCCGGGTTGTAAGGGGGAAAAGCAGGTCATCTTGGTGAACGCCGAAGAGGCGCGAAAATATTTCAACTGCGAAACGCCGGAGCAGGCGATGAAAATGAATCTTTGCTGGGTAGGCGACACCGACGCACTTATGAGCGGGGACAAGAAGCGGGTTGATAAGGCGCTGGAGGAACTGAGGCGGGCGGGATGGGATTGTCAATGAGGACGGAGCTGTGCTTGGGGGGCGAGGCGTTGCCGAGCCGCCGTGTGCTTGGCGGTTGTCGGGCGTTCGTTCGCGCGGCGGCAGAGGCCTGTCGCCCTCCGTGTGACGGTTCGCGGGTGGCGGGACGAAGGCCGGAGGGCGAGGCGCTGCCGAGCCGCTGCTTCAAGAATCCGAAGGTAACGGGAGGATGAGCGTTGGTTTTGACGTCTCACGCCAAGACCCAAAGACGCAGAGAAGACGAGAATAGAGATTGCAACCTGTTTGCCACCAAAGATTTTTATTCTTGGGGTCTCCGGGTCTTGGCGTGATAAAACGGATACGATCCGATGTGATACCAATGGAGTAGCCTTTAGACTGTTGGCTGTCATGCAGGCGGGGTCAAAACGCGGAGAGAGGCGGATGAAAACAGAAACCCGTGGAATAGGCGGAGAGATCATGGATAATACGCAGACGGTAGAAGCACCGGAGGCACCGGTCAGACAGCCGCAGCGGGGCAAGAAAGTCGGCTGCATGTCATGGGTGTTTGTATCTTTGTTTGCGATCATTTTGATCATCATTCTTCTGCCGCTGCTCACGAAGCCCAATCTGTATAGTTGCCGAAGCGAGGACTGTCAAATAATCGGGGAATTTCGTACGATGATCGAGTTGTATCACTGTGAAAAAGGTCATTTGCCTGGGCTTCAGACAGATTCAGAGGGGCATCTTGTGAAAAACTCCCCAGACCACGCTTATTGTGTGAGTATCTGCGGCAAGGATGATGCCCATTACATCCAGACAATGGATAGCCGTAAACGCGATTTTCCGGGAAATCAACGTTGTCCCGCATTCATGGGCATCTCTGGCGGTATGGAGCTTTGCGGCCAGAAGAAAGAACCGAGATCAGAAGGGCATGCGTTCAAACAACTCAATGTTTCATTTCAGCATGTAAGAGGAGGCGGATATCGGGCACATAATGAGGCAGACTTGGCTAAATGGATCGGGAGCGGCGTGGGAATTGCGGATCGTGGAACTGTATATCAAGTCCAGCACATTGTTCCCTACAGTGATTTCGAAGGGAAGAGTTATTGTTATGCGGTTGGCATATTTGATGACGATTGCGGACTTCATCAAGGCACCGGACGGGCCGTGTTGGAATTTAACCACGTTGATTCCAAAACAAAATTTGTGGCCACATATGAAAAGTATAAACCTCAAGTAATTGGCTGCCGCCTATTTTTCATGCGGCATCCGCTGGCACCAGATTATTATCCCCAAGAGACATTTTCTGAAAAAGTAAAAGCCCCTTGTCTGTTTCTGTTGCCTCAAAGCGGATTTATAGGCGTTCCGTCTTCCGGAGGAGTGATTATTCCGTCGCTCGACGGGATCATTCACGCAGCGGGCAGGACGGGTGCGGAAAATGAAATCGCCAAGTTTAAGGAGGCGCTATTGCGGGCTGGATGGGATTTGCAATAGGCGCGGGGAAACTGCGATGCAAGTCTGTGTCGGACATGTGATGCGGTCGCACTGCTGAGTGGGGTTCAGGCGAGAGTGGAAAGGCAATGGAGGTGGATGCTATGAACAACGAAGGGTGTTTGTGTCGGCAGAATCTGAGTTGGATACTGGCCGTGGCAGGGGCGTTGTGGGTTATCATATTTATGGTTGTGCTCATGCCGCTCGTTCATTGCTATCCCAAGACCTGCTATGCCGCTGAAGCGGTTCCCGTAATCGGCAATCTGCGCACGAAGATTGAAATTTACAGGAATGATACAGGACGGTTGACAGGCGACCTGTTCAGGCATGCTGAGCGTGATCCCGAGATCCGGCGTTTGGGATGCGCTCTGCGCTACGCGGCTGATGATGTGCTGGGCCGGCGGCAGGCTGGGGCGCACTATTACGCTGTATTTCCGAAGCATGCTGAGAACTCGCGCGACACACGCTTTCCCGTGATCGTTTTTTTGCACGGTTGGCTGGGAAACATGTCGGTGTATCCGTTGCTTTTGCGAGGGCTTGCGGACAAAACGGGGGCGGTCGTTCTGATACCCAGTTGCGGGATGGGCACGTGGATCTACCCGGACGCCCCCGTGCTGGTGTCGCGCGTGCTGGCGGATGCTGCGTGCCGTTTTCCGCTCGACATGACTCATGTCGTGCTGGGAGGAATTTCGAATGGCGGTCGCGGCGTTTATCAGACGATGGCTGTCCTGCCGAATCGTTTCGTCGGCGTTTTCTATATTTCCGCTATGCTGGATCCTGTTTATTATGGTCCTGATCCCTCTGGGTGCGATCATCGTGCGGAGCGGGCGAACGCGTGTTGCGACGGGCATGCCGTTCCGCCGATCGGAAGGCTCGACGACCCGACACTTGCGAAGCAGTGGGGTGAAAAGAGAATCCTGATCATTTCGGGGTGTCGCGATGTCCGCGTTCCAAGCGATTATACGGATGCTCGCGTACGGCTGATGCGAAAAACGGGGTTGAACGTTCAATGGAGCGTCTATGAGGGCGACGACCACTGGTTGCTGTTTGAGGAACCCGGGCGGACGATAGAACAGATCAGTCAATGGATGGCGAACGACGTGATGCCGCGTGAAAGAAATCGAGGGAGGCCAAAATGAGCGACGCGCAAGGCGACCAGAATCTCAAAACGGATGTTCAGCCGTCCGGGGACGGAACGCGCACAAGTGAGGGTAATATGGGAACGTCCTGCCAAACACACGCGACTGGTGAGAGCGGAGCGAAAAGCAAGAGCAGCCGATCCGGGTGTTTTGGATTTTTAGTTGCGGTTCTGTTTTTGGAAATCGCCGCAGTGTCCCTGCTGCCCCTATTTGTATCGTATGTAAGGCGTGCAGCAGATCCTCCGTTTGCAACGGCTGTAGTTGTAATCAGCAATCTACGGACGAGACTCGAACTTTATCGAATCGAGCATGATCACTTGCCCGGCATTCAATTGGATGCGGTTGGAGCTCCGGTTAGAAATTCAACCGACGGCACTTATTGCGTAAGCGTTTGCGGAAAGCGTCAAACGCACTACATCCAGACGATGACCGGTCATGATGAATCTAATCCGACCACTAACGGGCGCTTGGCTTTCATGGACGCCTTGGGCGATATGCAGGTCTGTGAAAGTGGCGCAGGCACACAGGAGGATGCCCATGTCTTCAAACGGATTGATGTCAATTATTCGGATCTGACGGGACGGCGCCTTCGGCCGAACCACTTCCAATACCTTGTTCCTTACAACGCCGGCGAGAACTATTGTTCGGTGGTCGGCGTGTTTGGAGATGGGCGCGGTCTTCCCGCAGGAACGGGCTATGCCGTGCTCGATTTCAAACATGTTCCATCGAAAACGAAGCTCATCGCGACTTTCCATCGTTACAGACCGGAGGGCGGTGGTGGCCGGTTGTTTCTGCTGCCGCAGAGCGGGTTCAAAGGTGTGCCGTCTTCCGGCGGTGTCATCATCCCATCGCTTGATGCGGTGATACACGCTTCGATCAAGGAGGATGCGGAGAAAGCGGTCGAGGCTTTCAAACAGGCGCTCAAAGATGAATGGTGGGAGTTGCAGTGAACCGCGATTTAACAGAGTATACTCCGGTCGCCGATTATGCTCAGACAGCAGATCGAGCAACAGATCGATATGGCTAACGTGGCGGAAGCGAAAAAGTCTGGCGGCGCGGCGGCAGAGGCCTGCCGCCCTCCAGCGTGACGGTTCGCGGGGTGGCTGGACGAAGGCTGGAGGGCGAGGCGCTGCCGAGCCGTATCAAGAGAGGTGAAAAAATGACGCCAGGGGAATGTATGCCGGTCAGGAAAAATCCTGCGCATAGGCCGATTGTGGAATGCGGCCAGCGGACGGTTATTGTCTATCTGACGGTCTGCACGCATGGGCGCAAGCCGATTTTGGCGCGGGGCGATGCGCATGCCTGCTTGCTGTCGGCGTGGCATCAGGCCTGTCGCTGGGTGGTCGGACGATATGTGGTTATGCCCGATCACGTGCATCTGTTCTGCGCGCCCGCAACCTTTCCGTGCGAGCCGTTGCGGACATGGGTCAAATATTGGAAAACAGTAGCGACGAAGATCTGGCCCCGGCCGGACGAGCGGCCTCTCTGGCAGGCCGATGTGTGGGATACGCAATTGCGGCGCGGCGAGAATTACACGGAGAAATGGCAGTATGTTTGCGAAAATCCGGTACGTGCCGGATGGGTCAGCCAGGCGGAGGATTGGCCTTATCAGGGTGAGGTGAATACGTTGGTTTGGCGCGAGACATGATTTGTTGCGGCGGCAGAGTTCGCGCGGCGGCAGAGGCCTGCCGCCCTCCAGCGGTCGGTTTGAGGATGATCAGGCGATAGAGGAAAAGAGACGAAAGATAGAACGCTCAACGCCCAACGTTCAACGCTGAACGCTCAAGTGGCTGGACGGCGCTGGGCGGCCTTTTGGCCGATGGCGACGGGCAGCGCGTGTGCGTGTTGTTCGTTCCCGTGTGGCGGGCGGAGCGGTAAGCGCTCCCCAAAGAAAGCACCTTCTTCTGTTTCAGAATGTCTGGCCGCAATCACGCAACGATCAGGAAACCGTCCCCCGAAGGGCGATTCAGGTTTTAGGGGGCAGTTGTTTGGGTGGTGTGGCCTATCCGGCTGTTTTGTGTATCGCGCGCCACTGGCGCGGCGACATGCCGGCATGGCGTTTAAGCGTGCGGCGGAAGTGCAGGAGATTGGCGAACCCGCTGGCGTCGGCGACCTGCGAGACGTTGAGACCGTTCCGGCCGAGCAGGTGCTGGGCGTGGCGCAGGCGGACCAGGCGGATTTCATCCGCGATGGAGCGGCCGAGGTTCTTCAGAAAGCTCCGGTTGAGGGTCCGCAGGTTGAGGCCGCACAGGTCGGCGATATCCTGCGAGGCCAGCGAGGGATCGGCGAACCGCTGGCGGATGAGGTTGAGCGCGGCGGTGACGCGCGGATCGGGGACCGCGAGGATGTCCGTGCTGTGCCGCATCACGACGCCGGTCGGTTTCACGCGGATCGGCGCGTCCGGAACGGGGGCACCCGACATGAGCCGGTCGAGCAGTTGCGCGGCGAGATACGAGCGGGTGACGAAGTCATGCTCCACGCTGGAGAGCGGCACCGGCGCGAATTCGACGACCAGGGGATCGTTCCCGCAGCCGAGCACGGCGACCTCTTCGGGCACGCGGAGCCCGGTCCGGGCGCAGGCGTCGAGCACGAGCAACGCGAAATCGTCGTTTTCCGCGAAGACCGCCAATGGCCGCGTCGCGGCGGTCAGGTGCTGCTCCAGCCGTGCGATGCAGTGGCGGGCCATGAATTCGCGGTCCCTCCGCTTCCGGTAACACTCGAGCGTTTCCTGCCGCACACCGCTTTCCTCCAACCGGGCGCGGAACCCGGCCTCGCGTTCGGCGGTCGACCAGTCGGTGAGACTTTTGCAGCAGAACAGGGCTTGGGTGAACCCCCGTTCCAGAAAGTGTTCGGCGGCCAGCCGTCCGACCGTCACATTGTCTGCCAGCACGCGGCCGGCGGGGATGGTTGCGGCCTCGTCGGCATGCATGTCCACGACCGGGATGCCCGGAGTCTGGCGGACGAAGTCGGAAAACTCGGGACGCGTTCCCCAACCGCCCAGAATGCTCAGGATGCCGTCGATCCCCCGGTTGTCGGGCAGCGCGCCCGTGCGCATGGTCTGGAGATCGAGCGCCCAGTTGGCGTCGCGCGCATAACGGACGATGCCCTCCTCTGTCCGCGGTGAGTACCACCCGAGGAGCAACAGGACACGCCTGCGGCGCGGAGGCACGGGCAGGTCTGATTTCATCGGCACCCCTCCCTTTTCGTAAGCGGCGTCATGGTAGCGTTCCACCCGCGGGAGGTCAAGGGCCGACCGGCGAACGGTGTCATAATATGACTTATATTAGTCATGAAATGATTCATTTTTGCGATTGCCCGCGAGGGGGCTGTCGCGGTAACGTCATATTAGATGGTTCGTGTTTTGTGAAGCATGTTCCGCAAGAAGGGACGGGAGAACGACAGATGGCGATGCGAAAAAAAAAGGCCGGCCAGGTGATCTTCTCGCTTGTTCGGTCAATCCGGAGGGTCGTGCCGTGTGGTTTAGCCTGTGCGGTTACGACGTGCGCGTCCGGTGTGGAGACGGCGGGCGCGGCAAGGCGGGTCGGCCCGTATGCCGCCTACGGCTCATTCGCCGAGATGGCCGGCGCGTCGAATACGCCGGTTCCCAAGGCGGAGGCGGTGACTTCGGGGCCTTTGGCTCACTGGTTCGGCTATTACGACAAAGCGGAGTCGGATGCCGCGGGGCGCTATCTGTTGGCCATGGAGGTAGGGTTCGAGCACCGTCTGCCTGAGCCCGGCGAGGCGGTCCGGATCGGGATGGTGGACCTCCGTGACGGCAACCGGTGGATCGCATTGGGCGAATCGCGCGCCTGGTGTTGGCAGCAGGGGTGCATGTTGCAGTGGCGTCCCGGTTCGACGAACGAGGTCGTGTGGAACGACCGGGAGGGCGGGCGTTTCGTCTGCCGCATCTTGGACGTGCGCACACGAAAGGTGCGGACGTTGCCGAAGGCGGCGGGGCACATCAGTCCGGATGGGCGGTGGGCCGTTTGCGAGGACTTCAGCCGCGCGCGGGATTTCCGCCCCGGCTACGGCTACGCGGGCGTGCCGGACGCGTATGCCGGCCAGAACGCGCCGCCCGAGATCGGCGTCTGGCGGATGGACATGGAGACAGGGGAGACTCGTCTTATCGTCTCGCTGGCCGACCTGGTGAACGTGCCGTATGCGGGCCAATCGCCATCGGACAAGCATTACGTCAACCACCTGCAATGGAGTCCGGACGGCGCACGGTTTCTGCTGTATGACCGGTGGAGCCGCCCCGGCGGCGGCTGGTCCACCCGCGTCTTCACAGCGGGGGCGGACGGGCAGGATCTTCGGCTGCTTGTTGCGGCGGGCGTCGTGTCGCATTACATGTGGCGCGATCCCGCGCATGTGCTGATCTGGTGGAAGGACGGCTACCACCTCTTTAAGGACGACGGTTCGGGAACGCCCGTGGCGAGTCTGTGGAAAGCGACGGACGGGCACCAGAGTTATATTCCGGGGACAAAGAACGAATGGCTCGTGGCCGACACGTACGGGCGACGCCTTTATCTCCATCACCTGCCCACCGGAACGTTTGTCCTGCTGGGCGCTTTTCCGCAGGACAAGGCGTACGCCGGCGAGTGGCGCTGCGACTTGCACCCCCGCGTGAGCGCGGACGGGGAGTGGGTGTATTTCGACTCTCCCCACGGCGGGAACGGGCGGCAGATCTACCGCGTCAACATCGGCGGGATTGTCCGCCTGAGACCCGAGACGCCGGTCAAGTCGGCGGGTGCCGCGCTGCCTGAAAAACCGGACACGGGCAATCCGCGCGTGGAACTCCCGGCGCGGGGCGGGGAGGACATGGCGGGTTTCGAGGAGGTGGCTTTCTTGTCGAAGGAGAAGTCGCTGGCGGCTTGGGGCGGCGGGGGAGAGGTGCCGAAAATCTACCCGCAGGAGTGGCTGCCCGCCCTCTTCAGGCGGACGTTGTCGCTCGGTGCGCCGCTCGGCGCCGCAGAGGAGCTGACCTGGCGGTTTACCGGTCCGCAGGCCGGGCTGGACGTTCAGGTGTCGGCACGGAAATTGACGGTCACGCAGCGGTTCTACGACTCCCCGGGGTATCACGAGGTGACGGGCAAGGCCGGACGCAATCCCGAGTGGGACACCTCGAAGACGTGGGAGCTGACCGGCGACGTGCGGGAGGTCTCCGTGGCGATCGACCAAGGCATGAACCTCCGCGTCGCGCTCAATGGCCGGTCCGTCTTTGAGCGCAGGTGGATGTTGGATCTGACGCGGCACCAGCTCGCCGTGAAGGCGGAGCGGCCGATCGCCGTGCGCTTCCTGAAGCCGGCCGCCGGTCAGGCGACGGTCAGCGTGGACCCGGCGGCGCGGCGTCAGCGCATGAGCGGTTTCGGCGGCATCACCACGCCGACGGCCTATGCCCAGCTGAGCGCGGAAGGGAAGCGGCGCTGGTGGCGGCTGCTCTGCGAGTACAATCTCTTGATCCAGCGCGAATATCCGATCGGCACGCAGCTGCATGAGACGATGGACAACTGGGACGTGCTGGACGATGCCGTGTCGCATTACTACGGGTCGAATTTCCCGAACGGGGAAATCTGCGACTTTACGTACAACCGGCTCATCTACTCGCTCGGCGGCAAGGTCTGGTTCGAGTTCTGGTGGCTGCCCAAATGGGTGGGTGACGACGTGGAGAACTATGCGCGGGCGATGGTCAACTACTGCCAGACGTCGGTGAAGAAGGCCGGCCGCGCGCCGGATGTGGTCGGCATTCAGAACGAGCATGCCCATCCCGCCGAAAGGCTTCACGCGATGGTCAAGACGCTGCGGCACAGGCTGGATGAGGCGGGGTTCAAGGGGGTCGCGATCCATTCGAGCAATCTGGCGCGGCTGCACGCCGGGATCGAGGAGATCAAAAAGTACAAGACCGATCCGGATGTCTGGCGGCTGATCGACTACAGCGCGTCGAACATTTACGATTATCAGAAGCACTTCTTCGCGATCGACGGGTTCGACGGCCTGTTGAAAGAGTGGGCGGAGGTGACCGCGCCCAAGCCGTTCCTGGCCGTCGAGATCTGCATGACGGAGGGCCCGATCCAACTCCCCAGTTACCGTCCGGCGTTCATCATGGCGCAGTTATACCATAAGTTGCTGACGATCACCGACGCCAGTGCCGTGGCCTATTGCTGGACGCTGCTGAATGTGGTCGAGCCCTCGTTCGGGTGGAGCCGCACGTTGGCCGTGGTCGACGGGGCCAATGGCTTTGTGCCCTCGACGGTTCATCAACTGCGCACGTTCGGCGCCTACAGCCGGCGCGTCAAAGAGAACATGACGCGTGTGGAGGCCGTTTCGGACAGGCCGGACCTGCTGGCCTGCGCCTTCGCGGGCGAGGGCGGCGGCGCGACGCTGGTGGCCTTGAACCGTTCGCAGGTCCCGCTGAACCTGCGGGTCAACTGGCCGGGGACGGCCTTCCGGGAGGTCGAGCGCGTGAGCCTCTATGAGGTGAACCGGGTGGAGCCTTACGGGGACGGCAACGTCATCGTCGGCCCCGGCGAGATCGTCACGTTAACCAATGTGGCGCTGAACGCCTTGCCCGTTTCATTCTTTGAGGATAACGGGCTGTAGGCAGGATGTCCCGGCTGACGCAGGGGTCAAGGAAAGGGTGCGATGGGCGGTTTAACCACAATCCGTACGGATCGGTTCCGGTGGGTGATTTGCGCGTTGCTGTTCGCGGCGACGACGGTCAATTACATGGACCGTCAGGCGATCGCCCTGCTCAAGCCCCTGCTGGCCGAACAGTTCGGGTGGAGCCAGATCGATTACGCGAACATCGTGGTCGCGTTCCAGACGGCGTATGCGGTCGGGTATCTGGTCGCCGGGAGGCTGATGGATCGGGTGGGGGTGAAGGTGGGCTTGTCCCTCGCCGTCGCGATATGGAGTCTCGCGTGCGCGGGGCATGGGGCGGCGCGCTCCGTGGCCGGTTTCTGCGTGGCGCGCGGCGGCTTGGGGCTGGCGCAGGGAGGGCACTTCCCCGGCGCGATCAAGAGCGTGGGCGACTGGTTCCCCAAGGGCGAGCGGGCGCTGGCCACGGGCATTTTCAATTCGGGCTCGAACGTCGGGGCCATGACCGCGCCCTTCGTGGTGCCGTGGCTCGCGGTCCGGTTCGGCTGGCAGGCGGCCTTCCTCGTGCTGGGTGTGTTCGGCGCCGTGTGGGTCGTGCTGTGGGGATGGGCCTGCCGTCATCCGGAGCGGCACGCCGTGGAGATCGCCGCGTCGGGTGCGGCGGAAAGCGCGACGCCGTGGCTGAAGTTGTTGGCGTTCCGGCCGACATGGGCGTTTTCGCTGGCGACCTTCCTGATCAGTCCGATCTGGTGGTTCTACCTGTTTTGGGTTCCGCCCTTTCTCCATGAGCGGCACGGGTTGGACATCACTCAACTGGGTTGGCCGCTGGTGCTGATTTACTCCATGACCACGGTCGGGAGCGTGGGCGGGGGATGGCTTTCCTCCAGGCTGATGCGGCGGGGCTGGCGTGCCGGCGCGGCGCGCAAGTGCGCGATGCTCGTCTGCGCCCTCTGTACCGTGCCGGTCTTTGCCGCCTCCGCGGTGACCCATCTCTGGGCGGCTGTTGCCGTCATCGGTCTCGCCGCCGCGGCGCATCAGGGTTTCTCCGCCAATCTTTTCACCTTGGTTTCCGATACGATGCCGCGCCACTCCGTGAGCAGTGTGGTCGGCATCGGCGGCATGGCGGGCGCGGTCGGCGGCATGCTGGTGGCCAAAACGACGGGATATGTGTTGGAGTGGACACACAGTTACCGGCTCCTGTTCCTCATGGCGGCATCGGCCTATCTGGTCGCGCTGGCCGTCATTCACCTGCTGCTGCCGCAGTGGGGAGAGGTCGGGGAGGGGCGGCGGGAAGCGGACGGCAAAGGATGACCCTGATGTTCGACACGCAGCTTGACGACGCGCAGGCCACGGCGGTGGAGCCGCTCGCTCCGGCGGCGTTCCCGTTTGACGCCTATGCGGCGCACGAGTCCGCGTGCCGCGCGCGGTGCCGCGCGTTCCGGGATTCCGGATCGGGCGTGCTGGTCTACCGGCGCATGCGTGTGGCGCCGGTCTTTTCCGGCGGGTGCCGCGACACGGAGACGTCGTTGCACGGGCAGCTGGGCGGGCTTGCGGCGAGCCTGGCGTATGCGTCGGACGTGCCCAATTTTCTGGAACCCTGGTATGGCATCGGCATTGCCGCCAGCGCCTTCGGCGCCGAGTATTGTTGGAATGGGGAGCAGGCGCCGGTGGTGCGCCCGCTTTTCTCCTCCGCGGCGGAGGCGGTGCGGGCGCCGGTCCGGCCTGTGGAAGAAACGGAGATCGGCCGGCACACCTTGGCGATGATCCGGACTTTTCTGAAGCGCACGGAGGGACGGCTGCCGATCTCTCTCACGGACACGCAGTCGCCCCTCAATGTCGCGGCGGGCATGGTCGAGATGAGCCGTTTCTTTTTGGATTTCATGGACGATCCGGCGAGTGTGCGGACCTTGGTGGACCGGGTGGCTGACGTGCTGATCGGGTTCACGCGGCTTCAGCGCCAGGTGATCGGCGAGGCGCTGGTCTGGCCGGGGCACGGGTTCGCCTCCTGCCGCGATTTCAGGGGCTTGGGCGTGAGCGACGACATGATCGTGATGGTGAGCGATGCGATGTACCGGGAATGGGCGGCGCCCTCCCTGGTGAAGGTCGGACGGGCGTTCGGGGGCGTGGCTTTCCACTCCTGCGGCGACTGGTCGGCGAAGCTCAAGATGATAAGAGGTCTGGACGATATCCGGATGGTGGACGGCGCGTTTTCGCCCGAGACGGATCCGTCGCCCAACGCCCCCGACAGGTTCCCGGAGGTTCTGGCCCATAGCGGCATTGTGCTGAACGCGCGCATTGTCGGCGACCCCGACGTGATCGGTGAGCAGGTCCGGCGGCTGTGGCGACCGGGCATGAGGCTGATCGTGACGACGTACTGCCGCACGCCAGAGGAACAGATGGAGGCCTATCGTCGGATTCATGAAATCTGTGTGTAGGAAAAAAGGAGGAGAGCATGAAACTGAGGTGTAGCGTTGGATGGTTCAGCGGTCTTTGCGCAGCGCTTGGCTGCGGGCTCTTGAATGCCCAGGTGACGGTGTGGACCAACATGTCTGGCGGCGTCTGGAATGACGCGGGCAACTGGGACAACGGGGTCCCGAACGGCAACATGGCCAGCCTGACCCGGACGACCGCGTCGTATGCGGTGGATATCGACAGCGCGCCGGTTCCCGCGATCACGAACCTGACGGTGCAGAATACGGCTCCGCGGACCACGCTCCTGAATGTGAACACCGGCACGCTGGCGGTCGCGGGCGGGGCCATTTACATCAACGCGGGCTCCGAGGTCTGCGTCAAGAGCAACGCCTGCCTGAGCTTTACGGGCACCCGGACAACCGACGGACAGGGGTTCTTCAAAACCCAGTACGGCGGGAAGCTGCGGGTGGACGGGGGCTCCGTCTGTTTCACAGGCCTGACGTCTGGGGCGATGGGCGCCATCGTCGGGTTCAGCTCGCCTGGATACGTGGTGATGACGTCGGGTGTGTTTCGGCTGAACGGCAGCGGAAACCCTGCCCTGTACCTCGCGCGTGGACAGAACGCCAAAGGCTATTTCGAGGCGGCCGGGTCGAGCCGTGTCGAGGTCGCACAGCTCCTCCTCGGCGTGTATGGCTACACCCACCAGCCCGCCACAGGTGTGCTGGTGTTGAGGGACCATGCCGAGTTTACAGTGGCAGGCGGGGTTGTTGTGTCGGACGCGAGCAGCACGGCGGCGCTATGCAATACGGGAATGGTCGTGATCACCGACAGCGCGACTTTCACGCACCAGGGCACCACGTTCAACCTCACGCCCGGAAGTGCCACGACCGTTTTCACGAACACCGGCATCCTGCGTGTTGAAGGCGACGGGCGTTTGGTTGTGACCAATGCCACCCTCACATGCGGACATCGAGACGCGGGCTCCGCGACCGTACTGATCACTTCGAACGGCGTGGTCGAGGCGAAGGAACTTTATTTGAATCCCAATGCCGAGATGACGGTTAGCGGCAACGGCTGTTATACGGGTGTGGTGTCGAACGCCTCCGCCCGGATCGGGTGCAGCAGCGGAGGGGAGGCTGTACTCAACGTTTCCGACAACGGCGGTTTTGCGGGTGCGATCAACCTCTATTCCGGATATGACGGCGGTCATTCTTACCTCAACGTTTCCGGCAATGGCCACCTGGAAACGGGCGGTGATTTCGTGGCAGGTTATGCCATGAACACCTATGGGAGCAGGGCGACAATCAACCTCTCCGGAAACGGCGTGATTGCGCCGCGCGCCCAAAACTCTGGTCGCGGCCTTCACCTGGCGACGGTCGGCACTTCCTCCACGTCGGCTTCCACAAACGCTTCTGTCAAGGCGTGGCTGAACATTTCGGGCGGACTGTTCGACATGACGAAAAGCCTGTGGAACGCGGCTCCCCTTTACGAGGAGGGGGTCATCGCCGGGGAGATCTGGAAGAACAACAAGGGCGTGGCGGAGGCGTGGCTCAACCTCAGCGGCGGCACGGTCACGAACGCCGGCAAACTGACGGCCGGCATGGGGCTGGGCGCCACGGGCGTCGTGACCCAGACGGGCGGCGTGATGAATCAGGGTGTGACGGCGGCCGGGGCGTTCAACGGGATGCGGACGGTGCTGGGCTGGGGCGGCGGCTGCGGCGAGTATCGCCTGTCGGGAGGGACGGCGGTGTTCGGCGGGAGCGTGTATGTCGGCGGCATCACCACGAACCTGCTGGGATACGTGCCCGGCGACACGAAGTTCACCTTCGAGCCGGACAGCGCGGGCCTGCTGCGCGTGGAGGGCGGGACGCTGACCATCACCAACAGCGGTGCGCTCTGGTGCGGCGGTTACGGGCGCGGGAGGATCGAGATGGGCACGGGTGGCGTGTGCGTGGCGAAGAACATCGTGCTCACCAACAACACGCAGTCTACGGTTCGTTTCGAGCTGGGCGAGCAGGGGTGCGGCGTCCTGCGGGCCACGGACGCCCTGACGGTTTGCGCGGGAGCGAAACTGGAAGTGGACGCGCGGGCCTACCGCAGCCGGGAGGTCCTGGTCAAGCTGATCGACTTCGGAACCCGGACGGGCGCGTTCGCGCCGGAGAACGTCACGGTGGAGGGCGCGGGCAAGGTGGTGCAGGACGACCAGGGGGTCTGGTTTTACAGGCCGAGGGGGACGGTGGTCCAGCTCAACTGACAAGCCCTCCGCCCGCGGAACGGGAATGAACGAAGAAGGTGATTTCTTAAACCAAGAGTTGGGCGTTGAGTGTTGAGAGTTCAAACGCTCAACGCTGAACGCCCAACGCTCAACGTTCAAGTTATGGAAGAAGGGGGAGGGGGAGATGAAGCGAGAGTATGTGGGCGTGGTGCTTGCCACCGCGCTGGTTTGCGGTGCGGGTGCGGAGAGTCCGAATCTGTTGGCGAACCCAGGGTTTGAGGAGCCGCTCGAAAAGGCGTTTCATTGGAGCGGTTTCCTGAACGAAACCGGACAGATGGAACGGGTCAGCGATGTGTCGTGCGAGGGCCGGCATTCCCTTAAGATATTCGGCAAAGACCCGCTGTTTCAGTCGTCCTCGCGCGCGTATGCGCCGGTCAAGACCAACACGGTCTACACGCTCTCCTGCCGCATCCGGACGGAGAACGCCGTGGCCCGCGTCGGCGGGCTGCGGCTGGATGCGGACGGCCGTCAGATGGGGAACAACAATTACTGGCCGCCCTCGGTCAGCGGCACCCGCGACTGGACCCGGGTGCAGCTCACCTTCAACACGGGTGAAACGCGCTTCATCCGGCCGATCGTCGGTGTTTACGGGAAGCGCGGAGCCGCCTGGTTCGACGACTTCCAGCTCAGGGAGGGCGCCTCGCCCGACCGTGTCAACCTCCTTCGCAACAGCAGCTTCCGCAAGTGCGCCACGCCCGGGTATCCGGATTTCTGGGGCCTCAGTCAGTCGGATGTCATGAACGTGAGGGATTGGGAGGACGGTCATTATTTCGGGGTGACGGACAAGGAGGTGTCGCCGGTTGACGGCGCGGCGGTGCTGGCGCTGCGCGCGCCCGGCGCAAGGACGGTCTCGGCCATGGATTTCGCGGTCGCGGAGGATGTGCCGCTGCTCTTCTCCGCGTATCTGAAAGCGGATCGGGAGGGGCAGGAGGCGGTCTTGAACGGAACGGCATTCAAGCTGACACGCGCGTGGCGGCGCTGCGCCGTCCGTTGTGTTCCCCGTTCCTCGCGGACGCGCGTGTGGATCGGCAACCGGAGCGAAACCGGGACGCTGTTCGTCGCAGCGCCGCTGTTGGAGCCGGGCGCGGTGACCAACGACTGGTGCCCGTCCGTCATCGAGTCCGACCCGCTCTGGGCGCCGGCCAAACCGGAAGCGGTGGCGTCGAACACGGCGGACCTCGACCTGACACGCCTGGTGAAGGCGGATGAACTATTTCCGGAGGCGGCGCCGGCAGATGAGGCCAAGCCGGTTCGGTTAGCCTCGCCGCGCATCATCGGCGGCCGGTTCTTCGCGCTGGCGGTTTTTGCGCAGCCGGACGGCGCGACGTATGTCGCGGAACTGAAGGCCAACGGCCGGACCTGGGAACAGCCGGTCACCGCGAACGCGGGGCGCGTGCCGCTGACGTTCGCCGACCTGCCCGCGCTGGCACCGGATGCGGAGGTGACGCTCCGGGTTCTCGATCCGAAGAAAGAAAAAGCGGTTGCGGTTCTAGAGCGTCGTGCGATGCATCTGGCGGATCGTGATCCGGCCGCCGAGCTTCAGGTCTTCACGGAGTTCAATTGGTATCCCGCCGGACAGGGAAAGGCCGAGGTCCGCGTCGTTTCCTTAATCGGCACGCCGCATTCGGTGACGGTCGCTTTGGACGGGAATCAGGTCAGGACACTGGACTTTCCGGGTGCGGGTATCCAGACGTTCGCAACGCCGATCCGAGAGACGGAGGGGACGCAGCGGCTGGTGGCTGAAGCGCGGGCGGAGGGCCAGGTTTGGGCGTATGCTCAGGACACGGTCCGCGTGTTCGCTCCCGTGGCGCACTCCGCGACGCGCGTCAACCGCTTCATGCGGACCGTGGAGATGGGCGGCGCGCCGGTGCTGCCGCTGCTCTTCCATCCGATTGCGAGCCGCATGACGCCCGACTGGATCTATCCCGTGTTGAAAAAAGACGGCTACACGGGGATCGAGATCATCATGCCGCCGGAGGTCAAAGACCGGTCGCAGGCGCAGGTCAGCCGGATTCTCGACGACTGCACGGCGAACGGGATGATCGCGCTGACAAGGTTGAACCTCCGCGATCTCCGGACCGGGAAAGCCTTCCGTGAGTGGGATGCCTTGGAGGCTCAGGTCCGCGAGACGGTGTCGACCGTTTCGCGGTATGCCAACGTGCTTGGGTACTACCTGATCGACGAGCCCTCGCAGACGCACTGGGAGGGTGAAGCGGGATTCAAGGAGAGCGATCTGGCCCGCATGGCCGCGGCCGCCCGCTCCATTGATCCGAGACGCCCCACGGGGATCAATTACACGGAGGGCGGTTTCACACCCGGACGTCCGGCCTACGGCGGCTTCGCCTCCATGGACTTCATGATTTACGACTGTTATCCCTTCTTGGACGGAGGCATGCAGAAGATCGACCCCATGGAGCATTTCGCGCGGATCGCGGTCCGCTTCAACCAGGGCGTGGCCCCCATCGGGATGCCGGTGGTCTGCTGGCTTCAGACGTACGGTTACGGTGACGCCTCGCGCCAGCCGACGCCGGACGAGTTCGAGAACATGGTGTGCACCTCCCTGATTCACGGGACCCGCGTGCTGGTCTACTTCATCGACTATCCGGTTTCCATTCCGTTGATCCGGAGGATACGGGAGGTTCAGAACAAGGTGGCGGCGATCGCGCCGTTTCTGCTGGACCCGCGGGCGCGGTGCGCGAAGGTCAGTCGCGGCAACATCCATGCGGCCGTCTACGAATTGGCCGGGGAGACGCTGGTCATCGCCGCCAACACGTCGGACCACTGCGCCGGCACGCTGACCTTCGGCGGCAAGGCCGCGGTTCTGCCGTTGGCGCCGAACCGGTCCGGGTTTTACCGGGTGCGCAACGGGGAGTGGTCCGCGTGGTAGGCGCGGCGATGTCGGCCGGGTCATGCGTTTGACGAACGTGTGACAGTCGGAAGGGTCGGCTGAACGGGAGACTATCCGGAAAAAGGCGTTGCTTTTTCCGGCGTGAATCCCCATCATTCCGACAGTCAGTTAAGCGGTTCAGTTACGGATCCGGTTCGCAAAGGGAGGATAGGGATGAAGCGTAGGGAGTTTGTGAGGGCAGCCGCGTGGGCAGGGGGAGCGGCTCTGTTCGGCACTCAGGCGGGATGCCGGAGCGTGTCGGGTCTGTATGGCGTGCGCGGGGGGAGCATGATGGGGTTCCGCGCGCCGGCGCTGCCCAGCGTCCGGGTGGGCATCATCGGGATCGGCGCGCGCGGCACCGGGTTCGTGCGCCGTCTCGCAGTGATCCCGAATGTCGAGATCAAGGCCCTCTGCGATGTGCGCGAGGAGCGTGCGGCCCGCGAGGCGAAGTTCCTCGTCGAGAAGGGCAAGCCTGCGCCCGCGCTCTACACCGGCACGGAGACCGCCTGGCGCGCGCTGTGCGAGCGGCCGGATGTGGATGTGGTCTACATCATCACCCCGTGGCTCTGGCACGCGCCCATGGCGCTGTACGCGATGCGGTGCGGCAAGCATGCCGCCGTGGAGGTGCCGGCCGCCATGACGGTCGAGGACTGCTGGCGTCTGGTGGACACGGCCGAAGCCACGCGCCGCCACTGCATGATGCTGGAGAACTGCTGCTACGGCTTGAACGAGCTGCTCGCGCTCAACCTCTGCCGGAAAGGGGTGCTGGGCGATCTCGTCCACGGCGAGGCCGGGTACATTCACTACCCCGGGAAGGCGTTTCTCGAGGAGGACCCCTCCGATGAAAAGGGCTACCAGTGGCGCGGGCGCTGGTACAAGGAGCACACCGGCAACGCCTACCCGACGCACGGGCTCGGCCCGGTCTGCCAGTGGATGGGGATCAACCGCGGCGACCGCATGGACGCGCTGACCTCGATGAGCACTGCCTCGATCACGCGGAATCGCCTGGTCGCCGAGAAGTACGGCCCCGACAGCCCGCAGGCCAAGGACGCCTATAAGATGGGCGACATGAACACCTCGCTGATCCGCACGCGCAACGGCCGCACGATCATGGTGCAGTTCGACACCACCAATCCGCGTCCTTACAGCCGGATCAATCTGGTTTCAGGGTCGAAGGGCATCTTTGCCGACTACCCGCTGCGGGTCGCGCTCAGTCCCGCCGTGCACGACTGGATGGACGAAAAGAAGCTGGCGGCGCTCAAAGAGGAACACAAGCACCCGCTCTGGGCCAAGTACGGCGCGGACGCAGAACGCATGGGCGGTCACGGCGGCATGGATTATCTGATGGATCTGCGCCTGTGCCACTGCCTGCATCACGGACTGCCGCTGGACATCGACGTATACGATACCGCCCTGTGGAGTTCGATCGTGGAACTGAGCGAGCGCTCGGTCCTGCGCGGGGGCTCGGCCGTCGAGATCCCCGATTTCACGCGCGGGGGGTGGCGGAATGCCGAACCGCTCGGTGTCGTCACGATGTGAGAAGCCGGCCTGATGCAGTTGAAGGGGGGAGAACTGAAACATGAGAGGTGACCGATTTCAGGCAGCGCGGTTTGCCGCGGGTGCCGCCGTCTTGTTCATCCTGCCTGTCTTGTGCAGCCTGGCCGCTCCGGTGGTGCCGGCCCCGCGTATCAACGTGTTGCCGACCCCGAAGAAAGTCCAGTTGCAAGCGGGGCGTCTGCTGCTTGTCCGCCGCGGCGCCCCGGTGCAACCGGGCTGTTGCGTTTTGGCCGGACCGGAGGCGGGGTTCGCGGCCGAAGCGCTCGCGGAACGGCTGGGAGTGCCGGCGGGTGTTACCCCCGTGGCGGGGTGTGTGACGGTGAGCTTGCGCGTTGACGCTCAAGCGCCGTTTGCGGCCACCTTGGGGCGCGACGCCCGCCCGGAAGCTTACCTCTTGGAAGTGAACGGTCAGGGTGTGGACATCGTCGCCGTGGCGCCCGAGGGGCTGCTGCGCGCGGCGGCGACGTTTCTGCAGCTCCTCCACGAGGAAAAGGGCGGGATTTTCGTGGAGCGGGCCACGATCACCGACTGGCCCGACTTCCGTTACCGCTGTGCCTCCGATTGGCTGATTAACGTCGAGTGCAACCGCTGGTCCTACGATTGGGGCGACGGGCGCCCGGCCACCCTCGCACGGATCAAACGCAAGTTGGACCAGTGCTTCGCTTACAAGATCAACCAGGTCTGGTTCGACGGGTTCGGCTGGGACACGCGGCGGAGCGCGGGCTATGCGGAAATGATGCGGGAATGTAACGGATATGCCCGGCGTCGCGGCATCAAGCTGACCTTTGCCGGTTACGGAGGGGGATACGGGATCGCCTACCAACCGTCGGAACTCTACCGCACCCCGTATTTCGGCCAAACCTATTTCAACCGGCGCCCTTATCCTGACGGGGTGGAGTATGCGTGCCGGGGCATGAAAAGCGGACTCGAGGTCAGTCGGCACTATGGCACCTGTTTGTCGAATGAAGGGCTCCAACAGGCGAAGCTTGCGGAGATGAAGCGGTTTGCCGCCGAAGTCGAGCCGGGGTTCATGTACATCCATGATATCGATTCTGGGACGTATTCGCAGAGCCGGGACGGATGGGGCATGCGTTGCGCCGCATGCCGGAAGCGGTGGCCCTCCGACGAACTGGCAGACCCGCACGGTATGGCAGGCGCCATGGCAGACTGGTTCCGTCAGATCCGGCGTACGCTCGACAGCGTCGAGACCCCGAGCGGTTACCGTGCGGCGCGGGATCTCACCGTGATTTTCATTTCTCCCCTGTACACGGAGTACAATGAAAAAGGGGCGCCGGATCTTTGGCAGCGGGAGACGGACTATTTCTGTCTCACGAGCCGGCTGTTGGGTCCGTCAGCCGGCGTGGAGTTCGGGTTGCGCGAGCAGTTCTACAAGCCGGGTGGCGGCAAGAAAATCGCCCATCTCCGGGCGGGCCTTGAGCAGGTCGGGCAAGGGCACGGCATCCACGTCATCGCCTTTCTCGGGGGCGACCATTACCTGAGCGATGACCTGGCCAACGTCTCCGGGACCATGGCGCCCTTCTACGACGGCGCGGAGTCCGTGTGCTTATCGAACGGCGGGGTGCATGAAGAGCCGGTTCAGCTTCTCAACGCCGAACAGCTCTGGGCGGGCAGCTTGGCGGGGTACCGCGCGGATGCGCCGGACGAGGCCTCGGCCCAGGCACTCGCCCGCCGTATGGCCGCAGGGACGTTCCGGCCGGAGGAACTTTTTGGGCCGGGCAGGTTCTTCGACCAGTGCTGCCGTCGGCTCTGGGGCGAACAGGCGGGCAAGGAGATGTACCAGGCCTACATGACCGCCGGCGAGACAGGCGAGGGGCCTGTCAGCCGCGTGTGGTGGACGGTCACCAAGGAGTTGGCCCCGCTTAACGCCAAGGACACGGCCGGGCGGGTGGTCTGGAAAGACGAGCAGGCCCGCTGGCTGCGGCGGCTGGCGACTACCGGGCAGGCGCTCGCCCATGCGCGGCGGGCCGCGGCGTTGAGCGCCCACGAAGAGGTCCAATGGTTTGCCCGCTGCCTGGCCGTCGGGGAGCGCTTCTCCGAATGCATGGCGCTCTCCGCCCAGTTGCGTGTGCGCGAGGAAACGGCCGTTCGCGTCCGACTGGGCAAGGCGCTGGCCGAACTCGAGACGATGGTTTTCATGAACGGGGGGCTTGTCAAAACCGGGCCGCTCGGAGGTGATCCCGGGTGCTGGATGGAAACGGTCGTGAACTTGCGGAAGGTCAACGGGCTCTGAGGTTCACCGTCAAAAGGGAGAGCGATTCGGGGCAGGCTTTTAGAAATTCCCATAACGGGGGCCTGCCGTTTTTTTGCGCGCCGCAGGTTGTCCGTTTGTGGTAATCTTGGTTTGAAAAGACGAAACGAGCAACCCCTTTTTTTCGCGTGATCCTATGCCTGACTACCTCATCCCGAACCTGCTCAACGCGGGACGCGTGCTCAAGCTGCTGGCCTCGGAGCCCGGCCTGACGGTGCTGAAGATCAGCCGCGCCCTGCATGTGCCGCGCACCACGGTGCTGCGCATCGCCACCTCGCTCGCCCGCGAGGGTTTGCTTGAGACCGACGGGAACGCCTATACCCTCGGGCCGACGCTCATCTATCTCGGCATGCGCGCGATGGACGGGGTCGACCTGGCGGGCCTCGCCAGGCCGCTGCTCAAGCAGCTCGCCGCCGAGACGGGCGAGACCGCCCATCTCGCCATGCTCTCGGACGACAAGTCGCTTCTGCTCGAGGTCTGCCAGAGCCCTTTGCCGATCCGGGCCGGCGCGCCCGCGGGGACGCTGGCCGAGCTGTACTGTTCGGCCACCGGCAAAGTCTTTCTCACCTGGAATTTCGCCGATTCCCTGGAGGACTTTTTCAAGCGGGTCAAGCCGGTCCCGCGCACCGCGCGCACCATCACGACCGTGCCGCGGATGGCCAAGGAGACCGCCCTGATCCGCAAGCGGGGCTATGCCGTGGACGAGGAGGAGATCTACGACGGCATCCGCTGCGCGGCGGTGCCGGTCTTCAACAGCCGCGGGCACGTCCACATCGCGCTGGGCATAACGGGGGTGACCAAGCGCCTGACGCGCACCCGCATTCCCGGTTGCGTCGCCCAGCTCAAAGCGGCGGCCGCCACACTCTCCGCCGCGCTCGGCTATCACCCGTGACACACGACGTGACTTTCATTCCCGAATCGCTCGAGGCAAGCCGGTTCTGTTAAAGGTTTACCGCGCGAGCCAGCCGCCGTCGACCACCAGCACGTGGCCGTTCATGTAGTCCGAGGCCGGCGCGGCCAGAAAGACGACCGCCGACATCAGGTCGTCCGGCGTGCCCCAGCGCCCGGCCGGGATGCGGTCGAGAATGGCCTGGTTGCGGGCCGGGTTCTCGCGGATCGGGCGGGTGTTCTCGGTGGCGATGTAGCCGGGGGCGATCGCGTTGGTGCAGATCTTGTGGGGGGCGAGCTCGTTCGCCATGAGCATCGTCAGGCTCTTGATGCCGCCCTTTGACGCGGCGTAGCCGGGCACCAGGATGCCGCCCTGGAACGAGAGCATGGAGGCGATGTTGATGATCTTGCCTCCGCGGCCTTGCGCGATCATCTGCTTGGCCGCGGCCTGGCTGAGGAAGAAGGGCGTGCTCAGGTTGATGCCGATCACGTCGTTCCAGTTCTTGGCGCTGTGCTCGGTGAACGGCTCGCGCCGGATGATGCCCGCGTTGTTGACCAGAATGTCCACGCCGCCGAGCTGTTTGACCACCTCCGCGACGATCTGCGGGGCGACCTCTTCGCCCTTGCCGAGGTCGGCGGTGAGGACGCAGACCTTGCGCCCCAGCGCCTTGACCTTTTCGGCGGTCTCGTCCAAGGGGATCACATCGACGAGCGCCACGTCGGCGCCCGCCTCGGCAAGGGCGACGGCGTAGGCTTGTCCGATGCCGCGTGCGCTGCCGGTGACGATGGCAACCTTGCCGTTGAGTTTGAATTGGTCGAGAATCATGGGGGCTCCGTTCATTAGTGCGTTAGTTCATGAGTGCGTTAGTGAGGGCGTTCTCCGTCACTTGACGGTGATCTTCAACGGCGCGCGCAGCGCCGCCGCGAACGAGGAGACGTAGGTGTTCCAGTACTCCGGTTTCACGAAATCGCCTGCGCCGCTCCAGCCCGCACCCGCGTACCAGACGAAGGGCTTGTCGGCCGTCAGCTGGCCGAGCAGGTAAACATTTTCCGTCGCGTCGGACGCGAGGGTGCCGCTGTGCGGCAGGACGAGGGCGGTGGCGATCATGCCCATTTTTTCCTGCTCGGGCTCGTAGTTGGTGAGCCAGCCCTGCTCCGGGTGAAGGGTGAGGAGCCCGTTGTGCAGGTGCTTGGCGGAGGTGTCGAGGCCGGGCCCGCCGGCGAGGCTTGCGGCGCCGGTGATCGTGAAGCGGCTCTCAAAGCGGGTCAGGTGCGAGCCGGCGTCGAGGCTCATGCGGCGCGTCTCGGCGACCGTCACGCCGCCGCCGCACGGCCAGGGCGCATAGGTGAGCTCGAAGACCGTGCGGACGGGGCCGCTGGCGATGTGCCGCTGCGTGGCCCAGTTCTGGCTGACGTAACAGGTGCCGGCGCTGAAGACGCCGAGGCCGCCGCAGCCGCGCCCCGGGCCGACCTTATAGTTGTCCATGCCTTCGCCCGCGTCGGCGTGGTAGTTCTTGCGCGTGAGCCAGGCGTCGATGATCGGATAGCGGACGCTCTTGTTCCAGATGTCGACGCCGCTGGAGACGAGTGACTGGCCGGCGGGCGCGGGCTTCATGATGACGGGCCCGTAGACGCGCGCGGCCGTCCGGTCGTTCTCCCACAAGTAGTCGTCCATGCGCTCGGGCGCGTAGCGGCTGAAGCAGGTGGCGGCGGTCGGGGCTGCGGGGACGGTGTCGCTGTCGAAGATCCAGAACGTGCGGCTCTGCCGGGCGAGGGTGTAGGTCTTAAAGAGCAGCTCGTCCGGCGTGCCGTCGCCGTCGGCGTCGAGGAGCTGGTGCGGCAGCACCGCACTGTTACGGACGTCGAAGACCCGCACCTTTTCGGCCTTGAGCCCGAGCTTGGCCCAGTCGAGCGTGATTGTCTCGGCGCTGCGGTAGAGGCTGAGCGGGTTGGAGACCGCGACGAGGCGGCGCGCGGAGTGGGCGTCGGCGATGACGAGCTTGCGCAGCTCCATGGCGGCGCAGAGGTAGGCGCCGACCGCGTAGACCTCGTGGGCCTCTTCCGTGTAGGAGGCCGGGCTGTCGCCGATGGGCTGCACCCAGCCGAGGCGGCCTTCGGCGCTGATGTTGCGGGTGATGGCCTTCCATGCCCGCTCGACGCAGGGCAGGTATTCGGCGCGGTCCAGCACGCCGTTGTTGATGCCCCACAGCAGGCCGTAAGTGAAGAACGAGGTGCCGCTCATCTCCTGGAGGTTGGGGTCTTCCGGGTCGAGCAGGCTGGGGCGCCACGCGCCGTCGGCGTGCTGGGCCTGCTTGAGGGCGGCGGCCATCTCCTTAAACAGGTTCAGGTAGAAGCCGCGCGAGGGCCAGTCTGCGGGCAGGTCGCGCAGGATGATCGGCAGCGAGCCGAACACCCAGCCGTTGCCGCGGCACCAGTAGACGTGTTTGCCGTTCTTGGTCTGCTTTTCGAAGTAGCGCGAGTCGCGAAAAAAGAGGTGGTCCTGTTTGCTGTACAGGTAGCCGGTGGTGGCCTTGTACTCCTTGTCCATGAAGTCGAGGTAGCGGGTTTCGCCGGTCAGCCCGTACAGCTTGACGAGCACGGTCGGCGACATGAAGAGCGCGTCGCACCAGCTCCAGCGCTTCTGGTTGTCCTTCTTGGTGAAGTCCAGCGGGCCCGTGTGGGGATTGGCGAGGATATAGTCGTACGTCTGGCGCAAACGCTCCGCGTAGACGGGGTTGTTGTCGAAGGCGGCCAGCTCGAGCCAGCCCTGGCCGATGCAGTGGTCATCCGCGTGGTAGGTGCGGGCGAGCGGCTTCCAGCCGCTGTCCTTGCCGAGCTGGCGGAGCTGGCCGAGGTAGGGCAGGGCGGGGTCGGCGAGCCCGAGCGCGGCGATGCCGGCGTAAAAGGCGCCGTACGTCCAGTCGAGCGGGTTGTGCTTCTTCGGGTTGGCGGTCATCCAGTCGGCCACGAGCCGGGCGTTGGTGCCCAGGGCCTCCAAGGTCCAGGCGTCGGAGGCCGCTCGGGCCTCTTGCGCGGCGGCGGCGGTCGCCGCCAGAAAGGCTGCCAGACGGGAAAGCGTGCGGGTCTTGTTCATGGGGTCTCCTCGCAAACCGGATGTTCACATGTGAACACACCTCGCCGATTTGGTGAGACACAGTTTATTGGCTTTGCGCTTTCTTTCAAGAGGAAAGATGGCAAATTTGAGAAACGGTCAAAAAAAGGCTTGAACCCGGCCGGCGGCGAATGGTAAAGATGAAACTGTTCACGGGTCACGGTATATGTTCATATTTGAACTTATATGCCGGACGCCATTCACGGTACGGAGGGGTATGACGATGAAAAGAATCCTGGCAGTCGGTCTGTTGGCGTTCGCGGGCTGCGCGTCGGTGACGCGCGATGCGTCGGTTGCGGTGTTTGGCGCGTGGCCCAAAGGCGCTTCGCCGGAAGAGGTGGGGCTGCGGATCGCGGAGCGTTTTCTGGCGCAGCCGCACAGCCAATACGGGCGGAAGGGCAATCCCAAGCAGATCACCTATCCGGACGTCTGCACGTGGTACGGCTCGCTCGCGTTCGCGAAAGAGACGGGCGACCGGGCGCTGACCGCGCGTCTCGCGCAGCGCTTCGAGCCGCTGTTCGGCGCGGACGCGCGGCTGGTGCCGCTGCCCAACCATGTGGACAACACGGTGTTCGGGTCGGTGCCGTTTGAGCTGTACCTTCAGACGCGCGAGAAGCGCTACCTGGCGATGGGCAAACATTTCGCCGACGCCCAGTGGGCCGCGCCGCAAGGGAAAGACGACACCCCGGAGGCGCGGCAGTGGCTGGGGCGCGGCCTGACGTGGCAGACCCGCCTGTGGATCGACGACATGTTCATGATCACCATGGTCCAGGCGCAGGCCTTCCGGGCTTTGGGCGACCGCGCCTACATCGACCGCGCGGCCAAGGAGATGGGGGTCTACCTGGATCAGCTTCAGCGGCCCAACGGGCTCTTCTTCCACGCGCCGGACGTGCCCTTCTTCTGGGGGCGCGGCAACGGATGGATGGCAGCCGGCATGGCGGAGCTGCTGCGCTCGTTGCCCGCGGACAACCCCGACCGGCCCCGCATTCTGGCGGGCTACCGCAGCATGATGGCCGCGCTGCTGAAGAGCCAGGCCGCGGACGGCATGTGGCGACAGCTGGTGGATGACGCCGGCTCGTGGCCGGAGACCTCCGGCACGGGCATGTTCGCCTTCGCGATGATCACCGGCGTGAAGAACGGCTGGCTCGACGCCGCGACCTACGGCCCGGCCGCGCGCAAGGCGTGGCTGGCGCTGGTCGCCTGCATCGACGAGAGCGGCGATGTCCGCGATGTCTGCGAGGGCACCAACAAGAAGGCGGACCGCCAGTACTATCTCGACCGCAAGCGCGTGACGGGCGACCTGCACGGGCAGGCGCCGGTGGTCTGGTGCGCGACGGCGCTGCTGCGCCTGCCGGAGGCGGGAGCGCACTAAGCCTTTTCTTCAACCGCCAAACGCGGGAGCGGTTTTTCGCCTGCCGCAAAGCATGGTCGGCGAGTTCGCCGTTTCCCTCAAAATCCGAATCGTGCTCTTAATCGTATTTCGTTCAAGTTGCCGAAACAGGGAAGAAAGGGACAAAATGGGCAAAAGCGGGGTGTTAATTTTAGCTCTGGCCCGGATGGCCGGGATGATGGGCGTTCTTCAGGCACCCGCGCGGGCGGCCGATGCCGATGCGTTCGAGGGGCTGCCGCTGCAACGCCAATACGTGGCCCTGCTGGAGCCGTGGGTCAAGGCTGCCATGACCGAGATCCGTCCTGTCGGGGACGACATGGCCGCCTACGGGCTTGCGCAGTCGGGGCACTGGTACATGCAGGCGCATGACACGGCGTTCTGCGCGTTCGCCGTGCTGGGCACCGACCCCGGCACGGACGAGAAGCGCGTCGGCATGCCCAAAGCCGAGCTGCGCCGGATCGCCCTCGCGATGTTGCGCTACACCTTGCGTAGCCACCTCGCCGGCGGCGGTGTCTGCACGAACGGCAAGCCATGGGGGCACACGTGGATCTCCAGCCTCGGGCTGGAGCGCATGACGGTCGGCATCGACGCGCTTGAGGAGCATGTGGATGCCGACGTGAAGAGGCTCTACGCCAAGGTTTGCGCGTCGGAGGCCGACTACCTGCTGACACAGCCGGTCAAGGCGGGGCTGACGAGGGACAACCATCCCGAATCGAACATGTGGCAGGGCATCATCTCGCACCGGGCGGCGGTTCTCAACCCGTCGCATCCGAACGTGTCGCGCTGGAAAGAGCAGGCCAGCGTGCTGCTGGTGAACGCGATGTCCACGCCGTCAGATGAGAAGAACGGGACGGTGGTGGACGGCAAGCCGGTGAGCGCGCGGTTCATCGGGGCGAACATGTTCGACACGCGCGCCTGCAACCATCACGGGTACCAGAACGTGGGCTACATGACCATCACGGAGTCAAATCTGGGGATCTATCACTTCTGGTGCAAGCGGCGCGGGGCAACGCCGCCCGAGGCGCTTTACCATAACGCGCTGGAGCAGTGGAAGGTGATGAAGGCCTGCACCTTCGGCGACGGCCGGCTGGCGCGCGTGGGCGGCGACAGCCGGGTCCGCTATTGCTACTGCCAGGACTACGCGATCCCGGTGTGGCTGCTGGCGCGGGACATGTTCGGCGACGCGGACACGGAGGCGTTCGAGCGCGGGTGGCTGAAGCAGGTCAGGACGGAACAGCGCGCCAACCCCGACGGATGGTACATGCGCGAACGGCTGGAGCCGATGAGGCGCCTGTCCCCGCTCTACTTTCAGCGGCTGGAGGGCGACAAGGCCTGCTCGCTGGCGTGCGGCGCTTACTGGCGGCGGATCTTCGCTTTCGACGCGCTGCCGAAGAAGCCCGTGGCGGCGCCGGCTCAGTGGCACGATCCGTTTCACGGCGCGTGGCTGCAGCGCGGGGAGAGGCGCTTCGCCTCGTGGGCTTGGCACGGCGCGATGAAGGCGGGCGGCCTGTGCGTCCCTTCCGGCGCGTCGGACATGGCCGAGTGGCAGTTCAATCTGGCCGGGCAGGTCTTCGGCGTGGGGGAACAGAACTACGGGCTCCCCAAAAAATGGACCGGGTACACCTTTGACGGCGGGTTCGCCACCTGCGGCTTCTCGGAGCTGCTTTCGAAAAAGGGTCTGGCGGAGGGGGCGGACGATCCCGAAGTCGGACGGATTTTCCTGGCCTACTGCGCGTTGCCGGACGACCGCACGTCGGTGGTGATCCAGCGGGCACGCACGGAGAACGACGCGTATCTGGTGCGCGTCCGCGGCTTGGCGCTCTCCGTGCCCAACGACGTGTTCAACGGGTTCTCGCGGACCCTGCGCACGGCGGACGGGGAGCGGACGCTGAAGGCGGTGCCCGGAACGTTCGAGCTGGTCGGCAACGGCGGCAGGTGGCTGAATCTGGATGACAAGCTCGGCGTGGTGGAAATCTACGGCGGGTCGCCCAAGGTGGCGCGCGTGCCGGGACGGCAGATCGGGCTGAACATCTGGTCGCAGGAGCCCAAGCGCGGCGGCGGATACTTGTACTGTGAAGAGGTCTGCCAGGCCTCGGCGGAAGGGCCGGCGTACTATGGCAAGCGGGCAACCCTCTTCGATTGCGCCGCAGTTGTCATGACGGCGGATGCGCAAACGACCGAGCGCTATGCCGGTGCCGGCAGTGTCGGCCGGGTGGAAACGGGCGATCCGCACCTGCGCGCGGTGAAAGTCAAAGACGCACTGGGCACCGGCTGGTTCATTCTGGTAAACTTTTCTGAATCGGCAAAGGCGTTAGAAGCCGTCGCGCTGACCGGGTGGATGGGTGGACAGGCTGATTCACTCCGCCCTGCGACGTCCGCGCTGGAACCGCTCGGGATAGGCGTCTGGAAAATACGTTAGCCCGCGGAACGGTTGGGCCGCGCGAAGAGGAAAAAATGAGAACATGATTAATCGGGATCGCAGGAATGATCGTCGCCGCATCTGTTTGGGCCGCGCCGAAAAACGCGGGGTACCCGTTCGACGGGCAGACCGGTTTCGCGGTCAGCAACCTGACGGAGCAGCTCGCCGCGGGGACGTTCACGGTGTCGGCTTGGGTGCGCCTGGACGACGTGAAGCGGCCGCAGATGTTCCTGACCCTCGGACCGCCGAACCGGGATTTTTCGCTCTATCTGTACAACGGTGCCGTCCGGCTGCTGGTGGAGGGAACCGAAGGACGCTACGACTACGCGCTCGCCAAAGCGCCTCAGCCTGGCGCGTGGACGCATTACCTCGGCACCTATGACGGCAAGGTGGCCAAAATCTACAAGGACGGCGCGCTCGACGGCCAGAAGGCCATCCCGTTCAAGCGCGGCGCTTTCAAGGAGCCTCTGGCCGTCGGCGTCGTGAAGGGGTCCGACGAGCGCGTCCTCAAGGGCCACATGACCGACCTCCGCGTGTGGAGCCGCGCGCTGAGCGCCGAGGAGGCCCAGGCAGTGTACGCCGAGGAGGCGCGGCAGGGTTTGAGCAAGGGGCTCATCGCGCACTGGGTCACCCACCCCACCGACACGGTCATCGCGAACAAAGTCCCGGGCGCGCCCTGCCTGGTCAAGATCCAGCCGACCCTGTCGGCGATCCTGAACACGAAGGCCGGCGGCTTCCGCGGCATCTGGTATTTCAACCAGCCGTCCAAGGACGAGTACGTCTACAAGTACAGCGGCGGGCTGGGCACCTACTGCGCCAAGCACATCCCGATGGCGTGGCACGCGCCGGAGGTCAACAAGACCTTCTTCTGCTACGGCGGCACGGACGAGAAGAACAGCACGCTGCTGCACATGGTCTCGTACTACGACCACGCGACCGGCCAGGTGGCCCGGCCCACGCTGCTGCTGGACAAGCGGACCGACGACGCGCACGACAACCCGGTCATCAACCTCGACGACAAGGGGTACGTCTGGATCTTCTCCAGCAGCCACGGGCGCGGGCGGCCCTCTTATATCTCGCGCAGCGTCAAGCCGTACGACATCGACCGGTTCCAGCTCATGTGGACCGGCAACTATTCGTATCCGCAGCCCATGTACTATCCGGGCAAGGGCTTCCTCTTCGTCCACACCTGGTACGTGGCGGGGCGCGGCAACTATCTGATGACCAGCAATCCCGACGGCACGGTGTGGAGCGAGCGCAAGCAGCTTTCCTATTTCGGCGAAGGGCATTATCAGATCAGCGGCACGTGGCAGAGCAAGAAAACCGGCATCGCCTTCAACCAGCACCCCAAAGGCAAAGGGCTCAACTGGCGCACGAACGTCTACTACATGGAGTCGGACGACTTCGGCGCGACGTGGCGGACCGCCGCGGGCCAAGTGCTCGACACGCCGCTCACCAACAAGGCGAACGCCTCGCTGGTATTGGAGTACGAGAGCAAGGGCCGGAACTGTTACATCAAGGATGTGCAGTTCGATTCGAAAGGCCATCCGGTCATCCTCTTCGTGCTCAGCAAAGGCTACGAGTCCGGCCCGGCGAACGGCCCGCGCGAATGGCGCACGGTGCGCTGGACGGGCACGGCATGGGAAGAGCGTTTCACGGGCATTGTCTCGGGCAACAACTACGACACGGGCCCCGTCATCATCGAGAGCGACACCCGGTGGCGGATCATCGGGCCCACGCAGCTCGGGCCGCAGCCCTACAACCCCGGCGGCGAGATCGCGATGTGGCTGACCGAAGACGCGGGCGCGACCTGGGAAATGACGCGGCAGATGACGCGGGACAGCGCGATGAACCACACCTACGTGCGCCGTCCGGTGAACGTCCATCCGGACTTCTACGGCTTCTGGGCGGACGGCCACGGCCGCAAGCCCTCCGAGTCACGCCTCTACTTCTGCAACCGGAAGGGCGACGTCTTCCGCCTGCCGCAGACGATGGCCGGCGACTTCGGCACGCCCGAGCCGGTCTTCCGCTGAGAGGGTGCCGCATGGGAACCGAGACGTACCAGAAACTCACCGGCGAGGCCCTCCGTCTTCTGGAGGCCTATCATCAGGGAGGCGTCTCCGCATCGGCGTGTGCCGACTGCTCGTCTGGCTGTTGCAGTCATGGCGGGCTAGCCATTCTCGAGAATGTGCTGCTCATCTACGACCTCTACCGCGAGGGGGCTCTGACGCGCGAGGATTACGAGTATCCGGCGGGGCTCTCCTTCCGCGATTTCGTGGGCCTGTATTTCGACCTGGAGTACCACACGGTGGGGCGGTGGTTCTGGAAGCGCGATGTTCTGGTCTTTCATCTGAGGAGTCTCTCTTCTGAGAACCGGACTATTTCGGTCCCCGGTGTCGGGAATTACTACGAGACGCGCTCGGAACTGTTCAGGGATAACCCTTGGCTGAACAAGGGGTGTGTGTTCCTGAGCAAAAAGGTGCCGAACTGGCCAGAGGACGACAAGGACAGCTCGCGGCGGTGTATCCTGCACCGGGCTGAGAGTGCGACACACCTCACGGCCAAGCCCATCGACTGTGTGTTCTATACGTGCCACGAGCCGTTCAAGGCGGAAACGCCGACCGTGAAAGAGTCGCGGCGCTGGTTCAGGCGCGTGCTGGCCGTCCTGTCTCCCCGCAGCCTGGAGCGTTACCGCGCGCTGTTCGGGAATGACAGCGCGCCGCCGCAGGCCGCGGCGGCGGACATCCCCTCGCGCTGACGGTTCCCGTCTGCGGGTTTAGTATCGACCCGACCCCGCGAACGTGGCAAAATAGCACCCACTTCGGAACACATGGAGAGACGGCCGGGACGAAGCCGGCCGGGGTCCGGCAACGGGGAAGGGGAACGATGAAACGGTCAGTCTTGTTTTCAGTGGTTGTGGCGGCACTTTTTCTGTCGGCCGGGCTTGTGCGCGGCGAGGTGTTCAAGGACGGCGAGACCGTCTGCTTTCTGGGGGACAGCATCACGCACGCCGGGCGTTTCCACGGCATGATTCTCGATTACTATCTGACGCGTTTCCCGGAGCGGACGATCCGCTTTGTGAACGCGGGGATCGCGGGCGATTCGGCGGGCGGCGCGCAGGGGCGTCTGGAGGAAGACGTGATCGTCAAGAAGCCCACCTCGGTGGCGGTGATGTTCGGCATGAACGATGTGGGGCGCGGCAACTATGTGGCGGAGCCTGACGCGCAGAAAAAGGCGGCGCAGCAAGGAGCGCTCGACCATTACCAGAAGAACATGACGCGGCTGGTGGAGCGCCTCAGGAAAGAGGCGGGCGAGCCGAAGCTGCTGTTCGTGACGCCTTCGCCGTTCGACCAGACCGTCGTGCTCGAGAAGAACAACAACCAGCCGGGGTGCAACGACGGGCTGGGGCGGTGCGCCGAGATCGTGCGCGAGCTGGCGGTCAAGAACGCGGGCACGGTGGTGGACTTCCACGGGCCGATGACGGCGTTCAACCTGGAGCAGCAGAAGAAAGATCCCAAATACACGATCGTGGGCGGTGACCGTGTGCATCCGGGGACGCCGGGTCACCTGATGATGGCGTGGCTGTTCCTCAAGGCGCAGGGCGCGCCGCCGGTGGTCTCCAAAGTGGCGGTGGACGCGGCAGCGGCTCGCGCGGCGGAGAGCGTCAACGCGGAGGTGACGGCGGTCGCGAAGAGGGACGGCGGCGTGGCGTTCACGGTGCTGGAGAAGGCGCTGCCGTTCCCGGTGGACCCCGGCGCGAAGCCGCTGCTGGACCTGCTCCCCATCGAGAAGGAGCTGAACCAGGAGCTCCTCGCGGTGACCGGCCTCGCGGGCGGGACATACGAGGTGAAGATCGACGGCGTTCTCGACGAGCCCGACTGGAAGTCGGCCGACGTCAAC
>CAYZQL010000004.1:32898-40272 GCA_964480555.1 uncultured Lentisphaeraceae bacterium
GCGGTGGGGCAGTATGCCTCCTCGGCGTTGGCGCAGGGCGTCAATCTGGCCTTCAACGAGGCCACGCCGCAGTTCAGGCAGGCGCAGGCGGTGGCGCGGCTGAACGAGGCGCGCCGCCAGACCGAGACGAAGCTTCGCAACTATGCGGCGGTGCGCTGGTTCCTCCGCATCCGGAAGGTCGATCCTGACGATCTGGCGGCGGTGAAGGTTTTTGCGGAGACGAAGATGAACAAGACGGGGTACTTCGAGGCGCAGGTCCCCGCGTATCTCGAGAAGTGGGGTGCGCGCGGCGAGATTGTCGCCCAGGTGGCGGAGCAGGAGCAGGCGTTGTTCGCCGCGCGCAAGCCGGTGCCGCACGGCTACGAGGTGGTGGCGGTCAAATGAGGGCTGACGCGGGAAGGACGGCACGTTGAGCGAAGGGATCAGACAGTTTGCGCTCGCGGCGCTTGTTGCTGCGGCATCGCTGTGTGTTGCGCGGGCGGATGAGCTGGAGACAGCCCGCGCCGCCTTGCAGGACAAGCTGTATCCGGTTGCGCAGGCGCACGCGGAAAAGGCCCTGCGGGAGGCCGACGGCGCGGCGGGCTCGGCGCAGGCGTTGCGGCTGCTGCTGGAGGCCTTGGCCGGCCAGGGCCTGCACGGCGAGGTGCTGCGGCGGCTCGACGAGAATGCGGGCGTGGCGCGGCAGGCCCCGCAGCCGGAGGTGTTCGCGTATTGGCGGGCGTGGGCGTTGCTGAGCGCGGGGCGCCCGCTGGAAGCCATCCGCGCGGCGGAGGTGGGTGCGGGCGTGGCCTCGACCTACGCCGACGCGCTGCGGCGCATCGGCGCACGGGCGAAGCAGGCGGCGGGCGATCTGCCCGGTGCGCTCGCCCTGTATGCGGAGGTGGAGCGGACCTCGTCGAACGGGGTGACGCGGGCGGCCAACGCGCTGGAGTGGGCCGTGGCGCTGGAGCAGTCGGGGCGCACGGAGGCGGCGCTGGAGGTGCTGAAGCAGCAGGCCGAGCTGGGCGTCGCCGGCGAGGCGTCCAGCGACGGCGCGCTGCTGTGCGGGCGTCTGCTGCTGCGGCAGGGGAAGGCCGCCGAAGCGACGATGGTGTTCAGCCGCCTGGCGATGAACGAGCGCGCGGCGGAGCCGGCGCGCGTGCAGGCTTTGGTGGAGATGAGCGTGTACGCGATGAACGGCGGCAAGACCAACGAGGCCGTGGCGTATGCGCGGTCGGCCTACGAGCGCGCGCGTCTGCCGGAGCTGCGCCGGCTCGCAGGCTTCCGTTTGGGCGACCTGCTGTCCGGGGCTGCGGCGACCATCGATGAGGGCGAGCGCGTGGTCAAAGCGCTGGTGCGCGAGTTTCCCGAGCATCCGGCGGCGATGCGCGCGCAGCTGAAGCTGGCGGATTCGCTGTTGCAGGCCCAGCGCCCCGAGCGCGCGGCGGCGGAGTACCGCATTTTTCTCGAGACCTATCCCTCGTCGTCGCTGGATGCGGCGGTGCTGCAGGGCCGCGGCTGGGCGCTGATGAAGCTGGGCCGTTACGCGGAGGCGGGCGGGGTGTTTCAGCGGGCCGCGGAAGCGGTGACGAACGACGTGGAGAAGGCGGAGTGCCTGTTCAAGCAGGGCGACGCGCTGTTGGCGGACGGACGTTTCGCCGAGGCGTCGCAGGTGTACGCCAAGCTGGCTGCGGCGTTCCCGCAGACGGAGTACGCCGCCCGTGCGCTGTATCAGAGTGCGGAGTGCCTGGAGCGCGCGGGCAAGCGGGCGGAAGCCGGCGACCAGTACCGCAAGGTGGCCGAGAAGTATCCTGATCGCGAGGTGGCGCCCCAGGCGCTGTTGCGCCATGCGGCGCTGCAGGCCGAGGCGGGCGATTTCGACGGCGCGGTTCGCACCTATACGGCGGTGCTCGGCGCGTTCAGCCAGAAGACGGTGCGCTCCGACGCGCTCATGGGGCGCGGTAAAGCGCACTACCGGACGTACCGCTTTGATGCGGCCATGCAGGATTTCGCGGCGGTTGCGGAGAGCGGGCCGGCGCGGCGGGACGAGGCGCGGTTCCTGCTGACGCTGAGCCTGTACGGGCTGGGGCGCGACAAAGAGGCCCGGGCGGCCGGCGCTTCGTTCCTGCTGGACTTTCCGGAGTCGCCGCAGCTGCCGGACATGATGCTGTGGCTGGGCAAGTTCGACTTCAACAGCGGCAAGTACGAGGACGCGCGGCGGTTCTTTCTGGAGTATGTCACGCGCTGGCCCGCGAACCGCTGGTCGGATGCCGCGCTCGTGTGGGCGGCGCGCTCGGCCTTTGGCGGCGCCGACTTCACCGGCGCGGTCGAGCTGGTGACGCGGCTGGTGCGCGGCTACCCGCAGAGCCCGCGCGTGACCGAAGCGCTGCTGGTCCAGGGCGACGCGCTGATGGAGCTGGCGCGCTTCGACGAGGCGGTCCTGCTGTTCGACCAGGTGATCGCGCAGGCCGCGGAGAGCGAGTGGGGCCGGCAGGCGCTGCTGCGCAAGGCCGACTGCCTGTTCGCGCTGGGCGCGGGAAACGGGCTGCGCTACCAGGAGGCGCTGGCGGCGTACCGGTCCTTGCTGGCGCAGGGCAGCCTGACGCCGGCGCTGACGCTGCAGCTCCAGTTCAAGGCGGGGCGCTGCCTCGAGAAAATGAAGCGGGCGGACGAGGCGATCGACCAGTATTATTCCGAGGTGATGATCCGGTACCAGGACGAGCGCGCGCGCGGGGTCTGGTTCGACGAGACGTGCGCGAGCCTGTTCGTGCGCGCGGCGTTCAACGTGGCGGAGCTGTACGAGCAGAAGGGGCAGCCTGAGCAGGCGGTGCGGGTTCTGCAGCGGGTGCTTCAGGCGGGCGTCGCCGGCGAGGCGGAGGCTCGTCAGCGGATCGAGCGGTTGCGTAAAAAGAAGGCGGGTGAACCATGGCAGTCCTGATGCAAGGCGGTCCGGTGTTTTGGCTGATCGTGCTGTTGGGCGTGGCGGCCGTTGCGGTTTTCTTCGAGCGGCTGCTGCATCTGCGGCGCGCGCAGATCGATTACGGCGATTTCCTGAAAGGGGTCTGCAACGTGCTCGAGAACGGGAACCGCGAAGAGGCCATGATGATCTGTGAGGAAACGCCGGGGCCGGTTGCGGCGGTGGTGCTGACGGCGATCCGGCACCGGCAGGGGACGCGCGAGGCGATGCGCGAGGCGGTGGACAACACGGGGCGGGCCGAGATTTCGCGGCTGGAGCGCCGGCTGGCGTCGCTGGCGCTCACCTGCCAGATCGCGCCGCTGCTGGGCCTGCTGGGCACGCTGCTGGGGGTGATCCGGCTGCTGCTGGTGATGAACGAGCAGGCCCCCGTGATTCAGAGCACGGACCTGACGCAGGGGCTGATGCAGGCGCTGGTGACGACGGTGGCGGGCCTGCTGGTGGCGGTGCCGTGCCACGTCATGTATGCCCTGCTCATGGTGCGGATCGAGCGGATCGTGCTGGACATGGAGGCTTCGGCCTCCGAGATTGTGGCGTATCTCACCCGGCAGGACCTGTCGGTGTTGTGAGGGGCGGGACATGATGACCGAACAAAAAGACACATGGAGCCGGCAGATCCGGCGGCACCGCACGGTCTACCGGTTCGGCGGGGCGTGGGCGCGGTCGCTGCTGGCGTCGGTCCCGTGGCTGAACGCGGTGATCCTCGTGGTGGTGCTGCTGGCGGTGCACGGGCGCCTGGCCATTACGCCGGGCGTGGCGTTCGACCTGCCGCGCGCGCCGCTGCGCGAGGGAACGCGGGTGGGGCTGACGGCGCTGATGATCCAGGTGGCGCGCGACGTCCCGGGGGGTGAGGAGACGCTCATTTTTTTCGATGACGACCGCTACTCGGCGCAGGACGCGGAGCAGATGGCCCTTTTGGCCGAGCGGGTGCGCGACCGGATGGCGCTGAGCACGCGGCGCGAGCTGCTGCTGCTGGCCGACAAGCGGGTCCCGCACGGCGAGGTGGTGCGTTTTGTTCATGTGGCGCGCGAAGCGGGCGTGCAGCGGGTGCACGTGGCCGAGAAGCCGGAGTAAGGGCGCAGGCGGGAGCGACGGATATGGTCGAAGGTGGTCAGACAGCGGGTCGGTATCGGGCCAAGGCGGCGCGGCGTCCCCTCTTGTTCTGGTGGCAGGCCTTCTTTCTGCTGGGCGTCGTGGTTTTAATCTGGAGCCAGCTGCCGATGACGGCGGTCTTTTATGAGCCCCGCGTCTTCCCGCCGCTGCCGGAGGCGCATGCCTCGTATGTCACACTCGACCCCGCCTATGCCGCACAGGCCTTTCGTAAAACCGTGATGGACTGGACGCTGGGCGGCGCGGCGGGAAAGCGAACGTCCGGACTGGAGTTCGGTCTGGACGCGCTGAACGATGTGCTGCAGCCGCCGGTCTTTCTGGAACAGGGCGTCCGGTATCCCGGCGTGTGGACGCCCGCCGAGGTGGAGCAGCTGGCGGTGCGGCCGGGAGAGGTGGAGGTGCCGTCGGCGGGCGGCGAGCCCGCGGTGAAGCCGCTGCCCGCTCCGCCGCAAGGGATCCGGGTGATGCCGGACGCCGCGCTGGCCGCGGCCGCTTTCAAGGTGCCGACGGACGAGGTGGAGCTGCCCGAGCGGGAGGGGCACGGGCGCTTCTTTGTCGAGACGGGTGAGGACGGGGCGGTGGAGCATGTGCTGGCGTTCCCGCCGCGGACCGCGGCGGTGGCGGTGTTGACGCGGTCGTTGCTGCGGGCACGCGCGACGGGTGCGGCACGTGGCTTTGTCGATGTGTACTGGAAACTGACGAAATGACGGGACGGACGTTGAGCAAGTGGGCGCTGCCTGTCGCCTTCATCGCCGCTTGTGCGGTGGCGCTGGCCGTGGCTTTCGGGCCGCGCGCGGGGCGTACGGAAAAGGCGCGCGGGGCCCGCGTGGCGGCGTGGCGCGTGGCGTGGCGCACGCAGATGGAGGCCCGCCCGAACGCGCCGTCCTGCCTGTTTCCCGAGGGCTGGGTGGTGACCGACGCGGGGGGCGGCGTGACGGCGCTGTCGGAGCAAGGCGTGCGCGTGTGGCGGACGGCACTCTCCAACCAGGTTTTCGAGGCCGCGGCTTTCGTTTCAAAAGCGCTTGTCGTGGTGGCCTCCGCGCAGGGGCGCGTGACCGCTCTGCGGGCCGGCACGGGCGAGGTGGTGTGGTCGGCCGAGGTCGATGCGCGCTTCCAGCACAAGCCGCTTGGCGGCCTGGTCGCGGGCGGCGAAGAGACGGTGCGGCTGGTGTCGCAGTCGGACGGGCGGCTTTTCTGCTTTCGCTTGGCCGACGGAAAGATCGTGTGGCAGAGCGAGCCGACCAACCGGTGTGACGGCGAGCCGGCGGTGTGGCCGGAGGGTGTCGCCTACGGCAACTGCGACGGCGCGGTCTACGTGTTTGACGCGGCAACCGGTGCGCTGAAGGGTTCGGTGGCGGTGGGCGAGAACGACCAGATGGCGGGCGGCCTGCTGGCGGACGGCACGGGCTTGCTGGTGGCCGGCACGCGGCAGGGGAACCTCGTCGCGGTGAAGGCCGCGACGCTGACCTGCGAGGCGCGGGTGCAGGTCTCGCCCAGCGAGGCGTTCCTTAAACCGGCGCTGGCCTTTGACGGGCTGATTGCGATGGGGACGCAAGAGGGGGAACTCTCGTTTTGGCGGTTCGACGGCACGCGCCTTCAGCCGGAAGGGCGCGTGGTCCTTGGACAGCCCGTAGTTCAGCTGGAAGCGTATGACGGACGGCTTTTCGTGTTGGCGGGCGGCGCGCTGCGGGTCATGGACACGCCGGGCGGCGACCCGGTCAGCGTGGCGCTGGGCGACGAGGTTTACGGGCTGGCGGCCCGGTGCCGGTGTGCTGTGGCGTGTGTGGCGGATGGCGCGGTGGTGTTCGTGAAAGGGGCGTCCGATGAGTGATGGAGCCGATGTGCGTTTGGAGGGCGTGACCCGGACGTTCCGGGGGCCGGGCGGCGAGCCGGTCGAGGTTCTGCGCGGTGTCGACCTGCACCTGTCGGCGGGCGAGAGCGTGGCGGTGACAGGCCCTTCCGGGTCCGGCAAGACGACGCTGCTCCAGCTGATCGGCGCACTCGACTGCCCGGATGCGGGCGAGATCCGGGTGAACGGACGTGACCTCGCTTCGTTGGGCGAGGCCGCGCGCCTGCGCTTTCGCAACAGGGAGGTCGGCTTCATTTTTCAGGCGCACCATCTGTTGCCGCAACTGACCGCGCTCGAGAACGTGCTGGTGCCCGCGTGGGCGGCGGAGAGCCGCGACGGGCTGCACGCGCGTGCGGTCCACCTGCTGGAGCGGGTCGGGTTGGGCGGACGGCTGGCCCATTTCCCGGGGCAGCTCTCCGGCGGGGAGCGGCAGCGCGTGGCGGTGGCGCGGGCGCTGGTGATGACGCCGTGTCTCGTGTTGGCGGATGAGCCGACGGGCGCGCTGGATCAGGCGGCGGCGCAGGCGCTGGTCGCGTTGCTGCTGGAGCTGAATGCCGAAGAGCGCATGACGTTGCTGATGGTGACGCACGCGGAAGCGTGCGCGCAACGCATGGCGCGGCGGGTGGAACTCCACGGGGGGCGGGTCGTTTAAAAAGGGTACACGTTACAGGTTGTGGGTTACAGGTTAGGAAAGGACAAAGGAACAGTCATGAACGAGACAGAGATTCTGAGCGTGTTGGAAGAGACGGGGGCGTTGTTGAGCGGCCATTTCGAATTGCGGTCAGGGCTGCACAGCAACCGGTTTTTCCAGTGCGCGAATGTGCTGCGCTATCCGCGCATCGCAGGGCGGCTGTGCGACGAGCTTGTGAAGCGCATGAACGCGACGATGGACCTCGGCGCGGTAGACGGCGTGATCTCGCCTGCGCTGGGAGGCATTCTGGTCGGGCACGAGGTGGCGCGCGCGCTGGACGTGCGGTGCATTTTCGCCGAGAAACAGGAAGGCAAGCTGGTCATGCGGCGGTTCGCCATGAAGCCCGGCGAACGGTATGTGGTGGCCGAGGACGTGATCACGCGCGGCGGTCGCGTGCAGGAGACGATCGATTTGGTGAAGGCAGCCGGCGCCGAGGTCGCGGCCGTGCTGGTGCTGGTGGACCGCAGTGCGGGGCTGGCGAAGTTCGAATATCCGACGTTCTCGCTGGTGCAGATGGCCCCCGAGGTGTGGGAGCCTTCGGTGTGCCCGCTGTGTGCCCAGAAGCAGCCGTTCGTGCATCCGGGGTCGTAAGCCGAGCCGGACGGCTCCGCGGCACCGTTCGCGCCCGTGTGTTCATTGCGCGTGTGTTCAGGGTGCGATTTTAATCTGTTGAAAGTTAAGCGGCCTTTTGGTGCGAGCGGTAGTGGGCGTGGATGGCTGCCATTCTTACGGCGTTGGCGTGCCGCCAGTGCATCCCGGCCTGCTTGCAGC
>CAYZQL010000005.1:0-37325 GCA_964480555.1 uncultured Lentisphaeraceae bacterium
TCCGGCAGCGGCCAGGGCGTGTTGTCCTGCTCGATGTTGGCGGAGAGCATGCGGATGCCGCCGCCGTCCGCGTCGCAGCGGTGCACCGTGGCCACCTGCGTCAGCCAGCAGTTCACCCAGCGCTTCGCGCGCCCCGAGCAGAAGACGATGCCGCCGTCGGGCAGGTAGCACGGCTCGATGTCGTCGTACGCCCCGGAGGTGAGCCGCCGCAGGTTCTTCCCGTCCGCACCCACCGTGTGCAGGTGGAAGTGGGGCTCCCCGGCCGGGCGGTACGAGAAGAGGACCGTCCGGCCGTCGTAGCTGACGCAGGGGTCGCGCACCGCGCCGCCGGGGTCGTCGACCAGCAGGCGCAGGGAGCCGGTCTGGCTGTCCCAGGCACACAGGCGTCCCTGCGTGCCGTAGGCCACCCGCGCGGGGTCGTAGCAGTAGTAGCCGAAGTTCGCATACCAGTGGCCGTCGCTGACATGGTTGCGCGTGGCGAAGACGATTTCGCCGGAGGGCCGGTACGGCGCGGCGGCCGGCGCGGCACACACACTCTCTGCCACAAATAAAGCGGGCAGCAATCTCCACAAGCCCTGCATGGCACACTCCCCCGTCTGCGCGTTGACCCCCTGAACCGGCAATGCGTCCTCCACATTGCTGTGGGAAGGATAGCACACCCTTCGAGACTGTTTCAAGCGGCGCGACAAGCGGAGGGAGGATTCAAAAAAACGGGCGGCCCCGGTTTGCGGGGCCGCCCGTTCCATGCCGTTACTGCCGGGCCTGCGGTTACAGACGGTCGCCGGCAGGCGGCGGCGCGTCCGGGCGCGGCCTGCTGTCCGGGCCTCCGCGCCCTTCGGGAGGCTTCTGGTCGCGCAGCTTCTTCAGCAGCTCTTCGCCGATGATCTGCCTCGCTTTGATCCGCGAGGAAACGCCCAGCTTGAAGAGTTCGCCGCGCGCCTGCGTCAGCGCGTCGGCCGCCTTGAGGGCCGCCTTCTCGTCGGTGCCGGCGTCCTTCATCAGCTGTTCCAGCGCCAACTCGGCCTTCTCGGCCGCGGCTTGCAGGTCGATGCGCTTGTTCTGCTGCTCGAACTGGAAGTCCGAGAGCGCCTTGATCTGCTGCTCCGTCGCGCCCGCCTGTTTCAGCCGCTCCGGGTTAAAGGGCACCCCGTGTCCGCCTTCGGAGCCAAAGCCCCCGCGGCGCATGCCCGGGCGTTCGGCTCCCTCCGGCCGGCGCTCAGGCCGCATCCCCGGCCCGCCTTCCTGTCCCGGCCGGCCCCGGCGCAGGCCTGCGCCCGCCGGGCCCTCCTCACACGGAGGACGCGTTCCCCGAGCTTCGTCGCGCGGCCCCGGACCCTGAGGCCCGTTCGGCTCCGCGAACGCCGTGCCGCTCAAAAGCGCGGCACCCATCATCACGCCCAGCACCTGATTCTTCTTCATACCTGTTCTCCTTTCGTCCAGATCCGCACCGGCCACACCGTGTGCCCGTTACGTGATAGAGTAAACGGCATGAACATGACAACACGTCGTACTTCCCGATGACAAAGGTGTCATAATCGATTGCCCGACACGCGCCGACACGCGCGCATTTCACGGTCGCATGACACTCCCGCCTCTGATATAGTACAAAGGATAAAAAAGAAACGTCGTGAGGTCACACACCCTGCTATGCGTGTTGCGTTTTTATTTGATATCGACGGCACCCTCCTCTATGCGCGCGGCCTAGGCCGCGCGGCCTTTGGGACCGCATTCGAGGCCGCCTATGGCGTGTCTTATCCGAACCTCGCCGGCCTCAATTTCGTCGGCGCTACCGATTCCCACGTCGTGCGCGCCATGGCTGCCGAGTGCGGCGTGGCCAGCACCCCTGCGCGCGAAGAGCATTTCTTCCTGCACCTCGCCCGCAGCATCGACGCCGGCCTGTCACAGAACAAGCCCCTCGTCTACCCCGGCGTCCCCGGCCTGCTCGACCGCCTCGCGGGCCGCGGATACACGCTCGGCATCATCACCGGCAACGTGCGCGCCACCGCCTGGAGCAAGTTGCGCCACGCCGGCCTCGACCACGCCTTCGCCTTCGGCGCCTATGGCGACGACCACCACGAGCGCTCCGCCATCGCCCGCATCGCCCTCGGCCGCGCCCCCGCCGACAACACCGTGCGGCTCCTGGTCGGCGACACGCCGCTCGACGTCCAAGCCGCCCACGCCAACGGGCTCAAAGCCGTGGCCGTGGCCACCGGCTGGGTCTCCGCCGACGAACTCGCCGCCGCCGGCGCAGACCTCGTCCTCCCCGACTTCGCCGATGGCGACGCCGCGATCACCCGCATCGAGGCCCTCTTCTGAACGGCCTTACGCCTGACCGGAGACGCGCCGGGCCTCGATGACAGGGCCCAGAAGCCAACCGCCCTGCATATCCGCTGTTCACGGCGCCTCTTCCTTCAGCCGCCACAGGGTGCCCATCAGGCAGGGCTTCTCGCCCTCTTTTTCGGGCTGATAGTAAACCGTCAGGATGCGGCCGTCGGACAGTTCCGCCGAGGCGGGATAACCGATGTCGCCGTCTCGGTGACCCCCGCCGCCAGGCCGTATCCGCCCCAGCCCGGGCGCACCCGCCAGCTTGATTTCGTTCGCCACGTCCCACGTCCGGCCGTGGTCGTCGCTGAGACAGGCGTATTCGCCGTACGGCTCGTAACGCCGCCCGTAGGCCGACACCAGCTTGCCGCTGCGCAGACGGAGCAGGTGCGGCGGCAGGCCGGCCAGCGGCGTCTGCCATGCCGTGGCCCACGTCGTGCCGCCGTCGCCGCTCTCGGACTGCCACAGCCTTCCGCCCTTGCCGTGATACCGGATCTGCGCCACGATGCGTCCGTCCGCCGCTTCGGCCGCATGCGGCTCGTGAAAGTCGCCGATCCGCTCGCCCTCCGGCAGACCGATCGCGCCGATGCGCTGCCACGAGCGCCCCTGGTCGCGCGACTCCGCCACCGAGATCTCGGCTTTCTCGCCGCCGCCGATCCCGGCACACCCCGCATAGGTGATGCCGACATAGAGCAGACGGCCCTCTTTCAGCAGAATCGGACCGTGCGGGGCGGTGCCGGGAGAGCGCGCCGGCACCTCCCATGTCGTGCCGCCGTCGGAAGAACGGACCGTGAAATACCCCAGCCCCTCTTTTTTGACCGCTTCGGGAATTTTCTCGTCGTGCAGCCACCAATAGAAACAGGGCGAGCCGGGCGTCAGCTTCGCGCGGTCGCGGATGCTGCCCTGATAGGCCAAGGAAGTGAACCACGAGACCACCAGATCGCCGTTGGAAAGCTCGACGATGCCTGCGTCGCGGTCGTCCAGCGGCGTGTTGCCGACGGTGACCGCCGCGCTCCACGTCGCGCCCAGGTCCGTGCTCCTGACCATCTGCACCTTGCCGAACGGGCAGACGTGTTCGTCGCGGTCGCCGGAGAAGACCGCCAGCAGCTCGCCGTTCTTGCGGGCGCACACCGTGGGCCAGCCGATGTACCGCCCCGGCTGCCTGCACAGCACCTTCGTCCACAGGATCTCGGCCCTTTTCTGTTGCGCAGGCACGCCGCGAATTTCTGCCGCAGGCTCCTGCGCCAAACCCGCCGCCGCCACGCAAGCCAATCCCAGCGAGAGCGCCATCGCAATCCACGACGTTCTGTTATCCTGCAGGACGCAAACCGACCTCCACGCGCCGGAGCGTGATGGGCTCCGCGTCCGCCGGCATAACAGCGAGGGCGTCGTTTCCTTTGCGTGCCTGGCCGTACCTGCGCCCACAGAGGGCTTTTCGCTTCCCGACACGAGGATTGGCCAGGCGAATCCAACCCATCCGGCAGCCCCGTTTTTCAAGACTCCGCGTCGCGAGATCTTTTTCATGAGCGGACCCATTCCCTTCACATCATTAACATTCCACAGGTTTCTTCGGCGATATGCCGTAACCCATGATTGACATCTATAATGCAGGGGAGGGGCAAAATGAGTCAAGCTCCGTCCCCGAAAAACGTGCTGTCCCCGGAACCGTCCGCCTGCAGCCTACAGACACATGGGGAAGAAACAAGACGCGTGACCACGCGATCCCGAGGCCCACGAAAACTGCTTACACCGCCCTGCGGCAGATCGTCCAGTGACTTCCAGCAGGGCTTCTGAACAGACAAAGCCTCTCTGTCCGTCACGGCGCGTGATCTCCGCGTGGCTCCTTTTTACGCGAGGGCATACCTAAGACATCAAGAACAGCGGGCGTAACAATTTTTTCGCACCCCTCTGCCGTAGGATGAACCGTGTCGGGGACGTAGGCCAGATATTTCGCCTTGTCGCCCTGCGCCAGCGCCAGCCAAACGGGATAAAGATCGACCAGTAGGCAGCCGCGCGCTTTGGCCACATCGCGGTACATCGCATAATAGGTTGCAACATCCAACCGGTGCGAGAAGTGCCCCGGCGGATACCGGTCTCCCGGCGTCATCGTCATAAGAATGATCTCGCCGTGCGGACACTGCCGCAGAATGCGGTCGATCATGGCCTCAAGGTTACGTCGCGCGATCGCGACCGATCCCTTGAAACGCGCCACACTGTCGTTGATGCCGAATTCGATGAACACGGCATCGGGCCGTTTCTGCAGCACCAGCCGCTCCAGGTTTTCGACACCCCACTGCGACCACTGCCCCGATCCGCCGCTGTTGATCACCGTTGCCTGACCCGGCCATTGGGCCGCGAGCGCGGCATCTAATTGCGAGACCCACGCGCCGTTGGCCGTCAGACTTGTCCCATACGCGACAACGACCTGCTTTTTGCCCGCCTCAAGGTTCGCGACCAGCGCGCTCTTGGCAAACCCTTGTCCCTGCAAGACCAGTACGGTAACCAGCACGGTTACGAATGAACACCCGGCTCTCCTCATCTCTTTGTTCCCGAAACGGCTCTCCGTCATCGTGCCCTACGCGCATAGCCCGCGTCTCTTCAGTTTTCGCGGGCGGCAGGGTTATTTCAATCTCTGTCCGTCGGCCAGCAGGCGCGCCTGGAGCTTGGCGGTGTCCACCTCCTGCACCGCGACCCCGTCACGGATCGCCAGCGCCGCGGCCGTGGCAGCCGACTGCCCCAAGACCATGAAGACCGGCTCCATGCGGATCGACCCGAAGGCGATGTGAGACGCAGAGACGCAAACCGGCACGAGCAGGTTGGCGCACTCCTTGCGTTTGGGCACGATCGCGAAGTACCCGATCGGATAGGGGTTGAGCCAGCCGACCTCCACGTCGCCCTCGTTCTGAACATGCCCTTGGGCGTCGATATAGCGCTGCACGTTGTGGGAGTCCATGCCGTACGCGGCCAATCCGACTGACGCTTCGGCACGGATTTTCCCTTGGCAATGATGCTGCGTCATCACGAGATCGCCCACCATGCGCCGCGCCTCCCGGACGTAAAGCTGCTCCTGCCATCCCTGTCCCTCCGTGAACTCGTCCCGGCACATGCCCCAGCGCGACACCTCTTTCCTAACGTTTTCCGGCACGCGGGGGTGGTTGGCCAGCGTCCACATCAGACCCTGCTGGTACAGGCGGTGGCGTGCGGAGATCTTCTCGCGTTCGGCATAGGAGGCTTCGGGATAGTCGTAGTTCTGCCCGATGAAATCCGTGGAGAAGCCGCCGTAGTTGTTGGTGTCGGTCTTGCGGTTCGGCATGGACGAGTTGATCCAATACCCTTGCCGGCCCGCCTCGAAGTTTCGTAGCAGCAGCTCGTACCACAAAGGGTCATACCCTTCGGGTTTGGCGAAGGGGATGCGGTTTTCGGGATGGTCGGTCATGCACATGCGGTAGCAGTAGGCCTGCACGCGCCTGTCCCCCGCGCCCTCCTCGCCGGGGCCCCTCGGGTCGATGAACGGCAGCAGCCCGCTCGCGGCATTGCCCTTCTCGACATAGGGATCGACTCCGGGAAGAAAGTTGTGATGCTTGTATTTGGGATCGATCTTGGCCTGCACGCCGTTGTAGGTCTCGCCATACTGCGCGTTGCCCTCGCGACCGACCGTATAACTGACCTTCGCCGCCGCCATCAGATCGCCCTCGTAGGTCGCGTCGATGAACATCTTTCCCCGGAACACCCGCCCGCTCTCCATGCGGATCGAGAGGATCCGCCACGGAACCGCGCGCGTCAGGGCCACGCCCGACGCGCGGTCGAGACGTTCGCCCCGGAAAACCGGGATGGCGTTCGTGCGGATCCAGACGTCATAGATCGTGAGCGCCGCGCTCGGCTCAAAGGTCCACATCGTGTCTTCGCCTTGATCCGTGCGCGTCTGCCCGCCGTCCCGGTACTGTTCGCTCTTCTGCCAGGTCCAGGCGGACGGCTGTCTGTACCAGGCGCGGACCGCGCGGTAAAACTCGCGCGCAATGCCGCCGATCGCCACCTTGTTGCCGATATCGGTCTGCCCCAGACCGCCCGTGGTCAGCCCGCCGACGCGTTGCGTCGGTTCGATGACCACCACCTCCAGCGCCATGCGCCGGGCCTGCACCGCGGCCGCGATGCCGCCCGACGTGCCGCCGTAAACGACCAGATCCCAGACCTTCCCCTCGGCCGCCGCCGCGGTCTCCTGCCCGGCCACCCGCGACGCAAACAGCAACAGGACGCACCCGCATAAAAAGCGCTGCCTCATGACGTTCCCCCCTTTTTTTGGTTGCCAACTATTAAATCACTTATCCTCGGTTTTGTCGAAAACCACCTTGTTGAGCATGATCATTCCCTGCGATCCCTCCGCCAGAAACTCCACAAACCCGTCCGTGCCGGCATCAAAGGCGAAGGTTCCGATCACCCGTGACTTCGAAGGCTCCACCCGCACGATCCGCTCGCCGTCACGGCCTTTCACACGCACGTTAAAGGAAGCTCCCGGCACAAACGGCGTGTCCGTGCTGAGCGACACGCGCCAAGTCCCCGCCACAAGCTGCGGGGTGAAGCGCGCGTACGCGCCCTTGCGAGGACGCCCCCCGTTGGTCCGGTAGTCCATGCCGCGGCCCGCGAGCCGGTGGCCGACCCAGAATCCCGGCGGCATGCAGAAAAAGCCGGGGCGGTCATCGTCCAGGGTCGCCGATTCCCGGTTAAGTGGCACCCGTGTATTCATCATCCGGACGGGCAGGGTCAACGTCTCAGCCGCCGTCCCAGGGCACCGCAGCGTCAGCAGCGCCTCGTAGCGTCCCAGCCCGAGCCCTTTCTCGTTGAACGTCAGCGTGACGGACTGTTTGCCGCGTGCACCGCTCAACGCGGCGGCCAGCCAGGCGCGCGTCACGTTGCCCGGAAAGCGGTTCGTGACCTCACAGGCTGTCACCTGCGGCAGTTCGCCGGTGCCGAGATTGACCAGCTCCAGGGTGACGCTCCGCGGCAGCTCGGGTTTCCAGGGCTCCACGGCGCGCGTCAGCAGGTGCGGCAACACCGTGACCGACGCGCCGTAAACCGGAGTCACGCCTGCGGGCAACGGCTCAAAGGCGGGATCGTCCGCCACCCGGATACCCAGCACCGGCTTGTCGAGCGGCGGACCGTCGACCGTCAGATGCCGGACGCATTGCGCACGGCCCGTGTCGTCCTCCACAACAAGGGTCACCGGATACACACCCGGCCGGGTGAAGACGTGCGCTTGGCGCAGGCCGGAACCACCGCTACCGTCGCCGAAACTCCAGAAGGCCCGCAGCTCGCCGCCCCCCTTTCCCAGACGCGATGCTCCGGCGTCGAACATGACCTGCTGACCGGTGCGCGTCGAACCCGGCGGCGTCATGACGGCACGAATCTCACCCTCCTGTTCGCGTTGCGTCTCGAAGATCTGCCAGAACAGGATCCAGGGGTCCAGATGAAAAACCTCCGGCTGTCCCTCCAGAAGCGCGCGCGTACCGTCGCCGACCGTGCCGTTCAGCCGCCCGCCGGCATCGAAATCGGGCGGTTTCCCGTTGACCAGCCTGCCAACCTTGAACTCGAAGTGCGTGTGGTTGAAGTCGCCCACATACGTGCCCGCGGCCTCGGCATAGTGCGCGCCGGCCTGGAGCGGGGTGCGCTCGGCCACGGTCTGCCTCACCATGTGATGCGTCTGCAACGCCCAGACGTCGCCGCAGGGCCAGGCGCGGATGCCGCGCCAGCGGTTGTTGTTGTCGCCGTTCGCCACGCTGTTGAAGAGCCACTGATCGTCAAAGTCGATCGGGGCCCAGAGCGGCTCCCCGCTCTTCTGGTTGATGTCCAGCCCGCCGTGGCAGACCCCCCAGCCGAAAGCCCCCATCCAGCAGTCGCCGCCGTGATAGCAGGATTTGATCTCGATCACCTTGTTCGTGTTGGGGTACCACGGGCGCATCGGTTGCGGACAGATGGGCAGGGCCGCGTCCTGCACGGCGAACCGCGCGTCCTTGTACGGCCGTTGCCGCAGATTTCCCGTGCCCGGATAGCGCATCGGGATCTTGTCGAAGACACAGAGCGCCATGTCAAACCAGAGGCGCATCCCGTTGATCACCAGCGGCTCGCAGAAGCTCTCCTGGGCGCCGACCACGCGCGTCAAGGTCAGCGGGTGGCCGTCCACCCGCACGCGGCACGAGAAGCCGTAAACCAGGCCCTGCAGCGGCGGGCGTTCGATGATCTCGCACCCCGTCTCCTCCAACGCCAGCGTGCGCACCGCGCCGTTCTTGAGCGTGAACCGCAGGGTATCGCCGCAGTTGAGTTCCACCGGCGTCAGCACCTCCCGGGCAGCCAGATCAAAAATTTCCGGCGCGCCGCAGGCGGAACCCGCCGTCCACAGCGCACCTCCCATCAGCAGAATCCCCCCAACCGCAGGTCTCACCCGTTTCATTACAAACCGCTCCCCTATTGGACCTGAATCGTTGTTCCGAGAAGATAAAACCGCTCGTACGCGCCGATGTCCACCTTGGGGCCGCAGACGCGGCGCGATCCGCGCAAATCGACCGCCCCCGCCATCCAGAAATCGTATGCGCCCGCGTTACAGCAGGGAGACCCCGGCTTGAGGCGGTAATCCCCTTCCGCAAAATTCTCCAGCATCGGATCGCCGGACACATTGCCGACACCGTAAGCCGCCAACACATTGTTTGACGCGAAGCAGTAGTGGAAGTTCTCCATGTCCGACGTGAAGGCCGAGCCGACCTCCGCGATGCCGGACTGGTTGACGTTTCCGAACACCAGGCAGTTGCTGACCACCGAGCCCGTCGTGTTATAGGCAGTGTGATTGCCCAGATAGATCCCCCCCGCCGCATATTTCGACCGGTTGGTGACCACGGTGCAGGACATGAAGAGCACATTGCTCCCGACCCCGCAGGCCCCGCCATACGAACCAGCCTCATTCTTCTCGATCAGGCAGTTACGCATAACCAGTCTTGATGCCGGAATCTGGAAATAGACCCCGCCGCCTTCACTCGCGGTGCAGGCATTGTTGCGGATGAACGTGTGGGAAACAAGCCCATATCCCGCACCCTGATAAGAGTTAATCCCGCCGCCCCGTCCCGTGGCGCTGTTTCCCTCCACCAGACAGTTGCTGATCACGCAATCGCCGATCATAAGCACGCCACCGCCCGCGCCGACGGCAAGGTTGTTGCTGATGACGCAATCGGTCACGCACGCGCCTATCCCGCGGGTGGAGAGCCCGCCGCCGCCGAGTCCGCCGGTCATCTCGGTCTGGTTTCCGGTGATCAGGCAGTGTGCGAGGACGACCGTGCTGTTGACGGTGACGCCGCCGCCTTCGCGGGGCGCCAGGTTGCCGAAAATTTCGCACGCTTCCACCCGCGCGCCGGAGGCGTACACCCCTCCGCCGGACTCGGATTTAGACGAATAGCTGGTACACCGGTTGCCGAAGATCCGGCACCGCTTCAGGCTTGAATTACCGCCGGACATGTGGACGCCGCCGCCGCAACCGTTCGTGACAAAGTTGTGGCTGATCTCGCTGTCCGTGACGACGCCATCCTTGGTGTACACGCCGCCGCCGCCGATGTGGGGGCCATAAAAATCATCCCAGCCGGCCCGACAGCAGGTGATCACGCAATTGGAGACAATGCCGCCTTTCTCAATATACACGCCAGCCCCGTATGGTCGTCCGAACCAGTATCCATTAGAGACCGTGAACCCGCAGAATAGCGTATTGGTAGCTGTCAGCCGCACGCAGTTGGTCACCCCGCCGCCGTCGATGATTGTGTCGCGCGGGTCGGCGCTCCGCGCGCGCACCGTGAGCATTTTCGAAATGCTGACCGGCACGGTCACCGCGTACACGCCGTTCGAGACCACGATCTCGTCCGCGATCGCGGCCTTGGCCACCGCGTTGCTGATCGTCTTAAACGGCGCTTCCCAGCTCGTGCCCGCCGCCGCGTCATCGCCCTCCGGCGCCACATGCCAGGTGGTCGCGGCACCCATTCCGTTCCATACCGCCAGCGTTCCCGCCAGCACGATTGCCCGGGTCGAGTTCATCGCATCCTCCGTGTTGTTTTCCGTTTCCGTCTTCCGCATTTCATCCTGTGCCGGGATTGTCCGGGCGGCGACATCCGCCTCACGCGCGATCCGCTCGACCGCGCTGAACGTTTCCGCCGGATCCGTGAGTGCCGCCAGACCCGCGACCTGTTCAAAGCGCGCGTGCGCCACACCGCTCTCCAGCGCAAAGGGCAACGGCGCGCAGCCAGCGGATCTGGTCACGCCGCTACCGGTTTCACAAACGGCGATATTCCCGCCCTCGTCGTTCAAAGCCTGAACCTGCCCCTGAAAGACAAAAAGCCGGCTCGTGCCTGTCGGGTCGGCCGACACGGAAAACACGGTGCCGAGATCAAGCGCCGTCAGCCCCGGCGCACGCACGGTGAACCCGTGCGCGCGACGCGGCACCCACGCCAACAGCCGTCCGCGCTCCAGCCGCACACCCATCCCCCGACTGTCCGAAGCCAACTCCAGAGGTCCCTGCAGCACCAGTTCCACCCCGGAGGGCATCTGTATTTTCACCGCACCTTTGGCCAGCCTGATCGTCCCCGGCAGTTCCCGCGGCAGCTCAAGCCCCTCCGCCCCCTTCCATACCATAATCGCGGCAGGCGTTGAGGCCGGAGAACGGCGGACGGACGCAGTCCGCGTCTCAGACGTTTCTTCCGTTCTGGCACGCTTCTTTCCACACCACACTGCCTCGCCCGCCCACGCAAAGACAAGCAGAGAGGCAGCCAGGACGGTCCCGTTCCGATGCCGCCGGAGAAAACGCAAGACCTCTTGGACCGTCATGCGCCGTACGCTGCCCGAGTGCGACAACTCCAAGGCGAGGGAAACCCGCTCCACCGCATCGGCAGGGACACGAGAATCCCTAGAGGACATGCCGAACAGGCGCGGCCACGTTCTCATGCGAAGCCCCTCCTCCTCCAAGAAAGACTTACAGCTCGGGCAGCGCTCTATATGCTCGAGCACCGCCTGTTCGTTCTTGGCACAGAGGCTGCGGTCCAGCAGGTCGTAACACGATGATTGGCACTCTTCGCAAGTCATATCACGTCTCTCTCTGTCAGGTAAGTTGCGCGATGTATAAAAAAGGTTCGCTCAAAGTCATCGCTTTTTCACGGCCGCATTTCTTCCGGCAATATGTCCCTGAGCCGGGCCGTGGCGCTGAAGAGCCTGGACTTAACCGTGCCTGGGCGGATCTTCAGCGTTTCCGCGATCTCCGCGATACTCATCTCACTGTAGTAGCGGAGCAACACGACCGCCTGCAGCGGCTCCGAGAGTTGGCGGACCGCGGCGGCTAGGCGGTCGGCCGTCACCGACACGTCCAGACCGTTCCCGACGTGCGGCAGGTCTGCTGCGACGTCAGGCAGTTCATCCGTATAGCTGACCCGCGACCGCATACGCTTGCGCCACACCATACGGTTTAAATTGAAAAGAATCCCGTAAAGCCAGGAAAAAAAGGAGGAGGCCCCCTGAAATCGGTTGATCCCGCGTACGGCGTGCTGAAGCGTCTCGATCATCAGATCCTGAGCGTCGGTCGGGTTCCCGCATAAAAGCACGGCGGCGGTCAACAAACGAGGACCATACCGTTCAACCAGCAGGTTGACGGCCGCCTCATCCTGCCGCTGTTTCAGGCGGCGGACGAGTTCATCCGTGGCGCTCGTCGGCTTCATAAAGACACGTGTCTATCCGTAAGTTGTCCTTGACTAGCAGAAAGTTCGATCTTTTTCAAAAAGAACCTTTTTTCAAGACCGGGCCGCTCGGAAGGGGGACCGCGGACTCTGTTTTGATTCTATCGACAAAAGGTTAGCGCCCCGCCGAAGCCCCCAAAGACACGTCCCACTATGAATCCCCACTATCCATACCCGAAAGTCTGCCAGCCCCTTCACCGAACGTCAAGGCCGCACCATCCGCACCTGACACACACCCTGCCGCCATTTCTCACCTCGGCAAGGATTGTGTGACGGGGTGGAGACTGGTAGAATTGCAAGATGAATGTTGAAAAGGTCGTGGCGGCCGCAGCGATTGCCACAGGCTTGTGCCTTGCGGCGGATGCCGCAGAATGGAAGACGCTTCTGGACCTGCCGGTTTCGGCGGTAGGGAATACGGCGTATCTGACGTCGATGACGGAGCGGCCGTGGTGGAACAAGGCGTGGGCGCGGCGGGCGCCGATGCTGGTGTCGTCCGCGGCGAGGGCGTCGTGCGGCAAGATCGTGGTGGACGCCGTCGCCGACTTCGGGGAGCAGGTGAACCCCGCCGAGGTGCGCCTGGTCACGCCTTGGGAAACCGAGATTCCGTGCTGGGTTGAGGCGAGGGAGGGAACGAAGCTCGAACTCTTCTTCGAGACCGACCTGCGCATCGAGGAGAACCGGCCCTTTCTCGTCTACTGGGGCAATCCCGCCGCAAAGGCGCCGGACTTGTGGCCGACGATGACGATGCGGGCGAATGACGAGGAGGTGCGCATCGCGAACGGCGTCCTCGACGTAACCTTCGACAACCTCCACCGCACCGGCGGCCTCCTGAAGAAGATCCGCGTCCTGGCGTCCCAGACGCCGAACGAGCTTCTCGACCGCGCCTCCGGCTTCGCCTGGGACGGTTTCTCGCTCCGTTCCGGCGCCGTCGAACCGTGGTCGAAGGCCAAGGTCGTTGCGGACAATCCCTTCAAGAAGCGGATCCGCTTCGACAGCAAGAAGGCAACGTTGGACTTCACGCTTTACGCAAACCAGCCGCGCGTGGACTACGCCTACACGCTCAAGCCTGGCAATGAACAGGCGAACATCACCGTCTCATGGGCCTGTGGCGACGGCACGGGCGAGGACGATCTTTTCTATTCCGGCACTGCGGGCAAAGTGCTGTCGCTCCGCGCTTCGCTCGACCATGCGACGGACTGCATTCCTAATCCCCTGTACGAGGGGCTGGGGCAGTATCTGGCGGAGGGCTGGTATGCGGTCCGCGACCGCAAGCAGCATGAAGTCGTCGGCATGATTTTCGACCGTTCCACCCTCGCGTCCTTCGATTACAACGGCGCGGGACAGTACACGGGCGAGCGTTCGATGATGACCTTCCGCCACCGGACCGAGAAGGACAGTCCCGCCGGCGGTTCGGGAGCGCTCGTCGCGCTGATGGGCGGGGTGGACGATGTGCGGAACGAGTACCTGCGCTACTGCAAAGCGCCGATCATCTCCGTCGGCAAGGCCGAGGCATACCGCGAGATCGCGGTGCGGCGTCCGAGGATCGACCGCGACTTCTGCGCGGACTACAACATCGGCAAGGGCGCAGGCGCGGGATGGGAATCCGGCGAGCCGCTCGAGGGCGGCGAGTGGTGTTCGAACATCGTCGACCGCGTCCGTTCGCTCGGCGGCAACATCGTTCGCATCGGCGGCTACGGGTGGCAGGACCTGGCGGTCACGAAGGAACTCTACGACCGGATCGCGAAGGTGTGGACGCTCCCGACCTCGCGCTCCAGGAATCAGAAGTTGCCCGAGTGGCTGGCTGGCAAGTACACCGGCGAGAAGTTCCGCCAGCACTGTGAAGCCGCGCACGCGAAGGGGATGGCGGTCAGTCTGTGGTCCGGCTACGCCGCCGGCGTCGGCATCGACAACGACATGCTCTGGGACAAGTATGCGCAGGAGATCGACACCGAGATTCAGTGCCTCTATGCCGACCTCGGGGCGGATATCATCTACAACGCCATGGCGTGTCGCGAGAGTGCGCACATCCCGAAGGCCGTGGTGAAGGGGCGCGGCACCTCGTGGTGGCTCTGGGACGATCCGCGCGACTTTTTCAAGACCGAGGACGTCCGCACCGCTGCCATCAAGAAGTTCTACCGCGATTGCAAGCGGCGCCATCCGGACACGCCGGTCGTCGTGATGAACTCCGAGTGCTCGATCATCGAGCGCGAGACGATGATGACGGACCAGGTCGGCGCGTTCGACTCCGTCTACTGCGAAATGCTCCCGCTCTGCGACAGTCCGCACACTCTGCCGCACACGAAAATGGCGGTGAAGCGCCTGCGGGCGCTCTATGACAACGCGGCGGGACGGACCGTCCACGCTCACTTCTACTACTACGGACACGACTGCGTGCACCGCGTCCTGCAGATCGAGCTGCCGTACGTCTGGGGCATCAACGGCTTCACCTTCGAGAACCTCACCTACGAGAACTTCGGCAAGGAGCAGCCGAACATCACGGCGGACGCCTACCGTTTTCTTGAATACACCAAGCTCGGCGACAAGGTCGCGAAGATGGCGCCCGTGAAGGACCTCGCCGTCTTCCGCGACAACCGCGCCTACGTCGACGATGTCATCAACCACCGCCACGGCAAACCGTATGCCTACGGCACGCAGCAGGACGGACGCGCCAACGCCATCGCGGAGATCCGCAACTGTGCCTATGACATCGTGATCGATCCGTTCTTCACCGCGAAGGCGCTCGCGAAGTACCGCGCCGTCTACGTGCCCGAGGACCTCTCCTTCGGCGAAGACCGCGCGAAGGAGCTGATCGGGTACGTGAAGGCCGGCGGCGGGGCCATCATCGAGGGCCGGACCGTCGATGGTAACGGGCTGTCGAAGCTCGGGCTTGCGGACGGGAAAGTGGCGGATCTCGGCAAGGGCAAGATCGTCTGGATCAAGGACGTTCTCACCGACCGCCTTGCGCGCCGCGACCCCAAGGCGTTATCACAGGCGCAGGATCTGACGGCGTCCGTCGGCTGCCTCGCGCCGTTCACGCTTCCGTCCAAGACGCTCGACGCCAACCTCCAGTTTTCCGACGAGGGCCTGTTCTTCGGCGTCTTCAATGATAGCAAGTCGGAAGACAAGGGGATTGCCGTCATCAATCTCTCACGCCTCTCAAACTTCCCGCACCTCTCAAACCCTCTTTACGTCCTCGACGTGAAACGAGGCGTACGTTTCCCCTATATGAACGGTTTCGAGGTGGTGGTCGGACCGGAGCAGTGCGGGTACTACCTCATCGGCGATGAGAAGTTCACGGCGCTGCCGGAGACGTCCGTCGGCGAATGGTGCGGCGCTGCCGCCGTGCATGTCGGCGAGCCCGGCAGGGGCTGCAAGGTGCCGGAGCTGGACCGGTCTGTGGATTTTCCGCGCGTCTGTGCGCTGGAGTACGTCCACGGCTCGGAGAAGAAGCCGACGATGATTCGCAGATCGATGCTGGCGGCGTTCGACATCAAGCAGGTCACGCCCGATGCCTACGATCCCTCGCTCTTCGCCGCGGCCATCCGCAAGGCGACGTACCTGCACCTCTGCGCCAATCCCGAGGGCGCGGACCGTGCGTTCGCGGAATGCCCGGAGGCTCTGAAGGCGATGCTCAAGCGCGGCGGGGCGATCCTCTTCGACCGTACGCGTCCGGGGCCGAACGCGCAGAAGTTCTTGAAGGAGATCGGCGTTTTCGATCCCTATCCGTCCGCCAAGACCAAGATCGGCGACGGGAAGTCCGTCTGGGACGAGACCTTCCCGTCCAACAACATCCTCTCGGCCTTCAACCGTGTCAAGGAGGGGTATTTCGGCAACGATTTCGTCCGTCGGCTCGGCAGGGACGGCGGCGATTACAACCTGGCGTTCGGCCAGTGGGATGCGAAGACGCAGCTCACGCCGTTCCGTGCCGCGCTCAACAAGGACTACACGCACCTCATCATCCAGGAACAGGTGCTCGGCGCAGGCAAGGTCGTCTTCAACGAGAACGTGCGCTCGTTCAACGACTGGTACGAGTCGAAGATGTACGGCGACGCGCTCCTGTCGTGGCTCATCGGCATGCCGGTCAAGGAATATAAGGACAAGACCGAGCGTTACAATGGCGGACCCGGAAAAGCGGTGGAGTGAGAATGATGAATGAAACCATGGCGGCCCTTGAGATACGCCTCGACGGTTGCACCTGTCTTCGGCACCGCGACGCTTTCGGCTGACGGCAAGGAGATTGTCATCCGTTTAAATATGCCAAAGGCTGTCTCGCCAACGGAACGCGCGTGATCGAAAAGGCACCGGTGCTGACGGATGCGAAAGAAGTCAGCGGAGCTTCGCAAACCCGGTCCAGCAGGCCTCCCTTTTCAGGTACTGCGCAGAGCCTCTGTGACATCCTTCTCATACGTAACGGTGTCGTTCCTCCTGTACTCCTTTCTTGGTCCGATTGGAAGTATAGGACGCGCCGTTGCGTCTTGCACCATATAGGTGCAACGCGGGTTTCGACAAGGACCAATGTTTACGGGCCTTTGCCCGAAATCTTTTCGCTTAACTGCCGCTTTATTGAGACTTGTCTAAGTAAGTGGCAAGCCTTTGTGGTAGGGACGGTTCCCCGAACTGGCCGTCTACCCTGAGCAGACCGAAGGGCGGCCGCCTCGGGGAGGCGGCCCTACCGATAAACGCCTGTTACGCACATTCTCAAGACTCAATAGGTTTAATGTTTACACTGTGTCGGTTTCCGGCAAAGCCCGCAACGCGCAAGTCCGAGCCTGCAAGGCAAGAACCAACACCTCTGCCGACGCTACCGATTTTCCACGACCGTCACCCGTCTCCGACAGACCGTCGGAAGCGTTCCGGTCTTCTGATCGGCCGCCGCCGTGGCTTTGAGCACACATGCGCCGGACAGGTCAGGGATCGTCAGGGTCAGTTCGCAACTCGCGTCGCCGACCTCTTTGAGTTCGAAGCGCCGCTCGGCGCAGGCGAGCTCTTTGCCCCTCCCGTTGACGAGCGCGAGGCGGAGCGTGCCGCTCAGCGGTAACGGCTCGTCGTTGACCAGCATGACCTTGAAGGCGCGCGTCTCGCCCGCCTTCAGCGTGGGCTGGAAGAAATTGACGTAGACGCCCAACGGCTTGAACGCCTCGCCCATGTAGTCGGCAAAGGCCGGGTCCAGCTTGAGCCGGGTCACATCCGCGAAGTGGTCCGCCGTATAGACGCCGGGGTAACTGCACGTCAGGTAGACGAAGTGGACGATGCCGGCGGACTGGCGGTGCGCGCGCCAGAACTCGGTCTTGCCCGCCAGCAGATACGAGTAGAGGTCGAGCCGCTCGCGGGCCGTGCTGTTCGTCCCGCAGAGCTGCGCGTACACGTTCTCGGTGAGCAGCGTCGGCGTGCCGTCGCGGTTGAGCCAGAGCCAGCCGTACTCGTTGACGATCTTCGGGTTCGTGGCGGAGGGCAGCTTGCCCCGCGGCGTGCCGTCCATCGCCTCGAGGTCGCTCATCTTGAATTTCATCGGCCCGTGCCAGCCGCCGATCATGAGGTACGGGTGATCTTCCACCGGATCGTCCGGTGCGGCCGGCGTGTTGTAGCTGTTCTCCCAGGGCCGGCTCGACAAGTCGAGCGGGCGCACCGCCGGAATGATCGTGTCGCCGAAAGCCGCGTCCTTGGTCTCGTTGTTCGCGTCCCAGACCGCCACGCTGGGATGGTTCCAGTTGTCGCGCATCCAGTCCTTGTACTGCCGGATCATCTCGTCGTTGTCGTGCTTGCGCGAATAGCCCTTGCCCCAGCCCGGAGCACCCGTCCAGACAAAAAACTCGTTCTGGATCAGCAGGCCGACCTCGTCGCAGATCTCGAACCAGCGGTCCGGCACCGGGCCGATGCAGAAACGGAAATAGTTCCAGTGCATTTTCTTCGGGACATCGCCGAGGAGTTTGCGAACCCACTTTTCGTCCCACGGCAACGCCTTGCACAGAGGGTCTTCGAAGAACCGGTGCAGGGTGATGTTCGAGCCGCGCAGAAAGTAAACCGTTCCGTTCAGGAACGCGCGCCCGGTGGCCGCGTCAAAGCGGAACTCGCGCATGCCGAAGCGCGTCTCGACCGAATCGCCGCCCGTGCGCGTCTCGACGGCGTACAGGAACGGGTCCTCCGGCGACCAGAGGTGCGCGTCGGGAATCTTGACCGTCTGCGTCAGCACCTTCTCCTCGCCGGGCTGCAGCGCGACGGCGACCGCTTCGCCCGCGGCGACCGCCCTCCCCCGCTTCCAGGTCTTGACGGCATGGGACACGAAGGCGCTTATCGGAGAGGCAGAATAATTTTTCACGCGGGTCTGTACCAACGCCTCGCCTGTCGCGACACGCGGCGCGACTTGAATGGTCTCGATCACGGGGTTGTCGCAGAAACTCACCGACACGCTGTCGTAGATGCCCGGCGACCAGGTGTTCTTCTCGAAGTCCGAACCGGTCGGAAAAGTGTCCGGCAACACGGCCGGATGCGCGCCGATACGGACCACGAGCGTGTTTTCCGCATTCCAGCGGACCGCCTTGCCGAGCGCGAAAACGCTGGCCGTGAAGCAGCCGGGGTACTCGCCCAGCTTCAGCCCGTTCAGCCAGACGGCCGTGCCGAACTGCGCCTTGTTGATCTTGAGCAGCGCCACGGCCCGCTCCTTCGGGGCGCGGAACGTCCTGCGATACCAGAAGTAGTCGCGGTCCTGGTCCACCTTGCCCACCCAGTACTTCTCCAGCCAATCGTCGGGCGCGCGCTTGTAGGTGATGCGGCGGGACAGGTTCTCGCGGCTGATGAACTGGTCCACATCCTTGAAGGCCGGCCTCGCCAAGTTGGCCAGCCCCGGCACCGGCACGGTGTGCGCGAAAGCCGACGGTATCACATCGGACACTTTCCCGTCGGCGATCTCCCATTCGCCGTCCAGCGAAAGCGTCTGGCGCTCGGCCGCCGAACTCTCCTGAGACAACAACAGGCCCACGCTCAACACCCCGAAGAGCGACTGCCAACACAGCTTGCTTTCCATTTTCACAATTCCTTTCGGCATCCCGGTTATCTCCAAACCACGACCGTGTGGTTCATGTCCGGCGCAGTGGCTGGCCACGTGAGCATCTGCCCAGAGGCGGTTTCGGCTTGAAGATAGTATTCGAAATCCTGATCGAGCGCCGGGAGTGTGACCGCGTATACGGAGCGCCCCGACTCCCGAGCGGCAATCTTTTCAAACGGCCCCTTCCCGAACCGCCGCCACCGGCACACGACCGAGCGGGGGCGCGCGCCGTCCAGCACGATCACGTTCAGGCGCAGGGGCTCCTCCGGCGCCTTTTGCGTGCGCACGGTCGGAACGATGAGGCGGGCGGCTCCCGCATACGCTTTCGACACCTCGACCTCCGGGGGCAAGGGTGCGCCGAGCGCCTGGGCCAGCGCGCCGTCATGCTCGCTCAAGAATTTCAGAAAGACGCGGCTGTGCTGCTCGAGGTTCGCGATCGTGCCGAGTTCGCCGGGTGTGTCCGTGGCGGCGAGTTGGGCGGTCATCATCGTCTCCCAAAGCCGCGACAGCCGCACGCGGACGGCCAGCGCCTGTTTCGCCAGCGAGGGTTCCGTCTTCAGCCGTGCCGCGAGCGCGTCGAGTTCGCCGCGGGCACAGCCCAGCTCGGCCATCGCAGCCATGCACCGGTAGGTGTTGAGCCAGTAATCGAACCGCTCCCGGTTCCCGGCGCCGTTCACCAGCGGACGCAGCGCTTCGAGCGCCTTCACAAACGCATACCGGGACTGCTCCTCCATCCACGGCTTCTTCTCGGCCTTGATCCCGCCGGGGCCTTTGATCCAGGTCGTCGGCTCCGGCAAATTCACGCCGTCGATCCGGGCGAGCACCTTCGCGGCCGATTCCGCAACGTCCGCACCGAAGTTCGCGCGCGCGAAATCGGCATAGAAATCGGCCACCGGCATGGCCCGCTCTTTCGGCGCGCCCTCGCCCGACTCCGCGCGGCGGTCCGCCTCGTAGCCGGACACGGCGGCGCCGCCGCAGTTGATGCGGCGCGCGTAGTCTGCGCCGGGCAGCTGGTTCGCGCCCGCCGTCTTGCCGGTAACGACGATGCCCGCGATGCAGGGATGCTCGACCACCCGGTCGAAGTCCAGGCGCAAGACCCCGTCCTTAACGGCGATATCCGCGAAGGCGAGATCCAAAGCGCGGTTGGCCCCGGCCTTGGCGAAGACATCGAGTTTAACGATGACCGGCCGGTTCTGGATGCGGACGCCGAAGACCCGCTTGCCGGCTTCGCGGTAATGCGGCTCGTTGAATTTCAGCGTGACCGTGTAGCGTCCGTTCGGCACATCGAGGCGATAGGCGGACATCCCGTAGCGCACGGACTGGTAGACGGACTGAACCTCGGCCTCCGCCACAGGCGCTTTGAAGGTCACCTCCGTGCCGCCAAGCGCGCCGAACGCCACCTTCACCGGCGGCATCGGCGACCGGTCATAGCCGTCGGGAAGCCAAGGCTGCTCCCACGCGGCGGCCGCGAGCGCGGCGACGTTGGGGGCCATCTGCTTGGTGCGCCAGTGGATGCCCAGCAGACCGGTGCAGCCGAGCCGGAGCGCGTCGGCGGCGTCCCAGCGCATCCGGCCGACCCACGGCTGCGGCGCGACGAGGTTGGGGTCGTTCTCCATCCACGGGATCACCCACTTGGGCCGACCCGTGATGTTGGCGAAGAACAGCTCGTCCGAAGCGTGTCCGACCTGGCGGTTGATGCAGCTCATCGGAACGTTTCGCGGTAGCAGTTTATCGAGCGCGGCGCGGTCGTGCTGCGGCCCGAGCACCCACCCGCTCGTGGCAAGCGTGAAGGGGTCGCCGAGCTTTCCGAGCGCCGCCAGTGCGGCCCGGACATCGTTGGCCGTCGCCTCAAACTGCTCGGGCTTGTTGCCGCTCCACGTCCACTCCTCCGGAGTCCAGAGCCAGTAATAGTCCACGGGGTAGAGGGTGGCGATGCGGCGGAACATTCCCTCGTACAGCTCGCGCACGACGCCGGGGTCGCGCGGATCCTTGCCCTGCGCCCTCAGCCGCTCCTGCACAAGTTTGGGCACGGTCAGTGGCGTCTCGGTCCCGACGCACGTTTTGACGCCGAGCCGTTTCGCTTCGGTGACCACCGCGCGCATCAAACCGCCGACGCCTTCGAAGTCCTGCACAGCGGGGCCGAAGTCGTCCGTCGCGAACAGGCGCGCGGCCCCGGCGCTGAAGTCGGAAGTCTTCATCGCGGCATAGCCCCACATCGCGTCGCGCCCGGTGTGCGCCCACTGCGCCGGATACGCGAACGCCACGCGCCCGTCCGGCTGGATATCGGACGGCAGGCCGATCCAGACCAACGGCTCCGGGCCGACGCCTCCCTCCGGGTAGCAGTGCAGCCCGATGAAGTTCATGCGCAGCTTCACGAGCTGCGAAAGGTAGGCGAGATAGTCGTCGCGGTTCCACCAGTCGGGGCCTTCCGGAAAATCGTGGAACGGCTGAATGCCCCGGACCGTGAAGAGCGGCCTGCCGGTCTCTTCCACCCGCGGCAACTTCTCCAGCCGCCCGTCCGGCACCACGTCGCCGTGCAAGTAGAAGCGCACTCCCAGCTTTTCCGCGTACCGGTAGGCGCCGTAGAGGACGCCCGTCGGGTCGCCGCCATGGATCCGCGTCGTTTCGCCCTCCGTCTTGAGCGTGTAGGCGTCGGCGCCGAGCGCGGCCTCAAGGCCCAGCACGATCGCCGGCCCTTTCTCGACTGCTGCCGTCAGAACGGGAAGTTCGCCGGTGCGCAGGTACACGTAGCGGGCGATCTCTTTCGCCGCGAGCCGCACCTGCGGCGCGGCGTCGGACGGACAGACCACCGCCGTCTCAGCGCGCCCGCAAACCACCGCACAAAGGCAGGACAGGAGTGTCAGGGTCTTCACGCCAAGGCTCCAAGACGCAAAGAAGCGGGAGCGGGGCTCCTTGCTTGTTCCTGCTGTGTTGCGCACGTGGCGTCTTTGCGCCTTTGCGTGAAAAACGGATCGGTTTCTATAGCCTATCGGTGTTTTCATTTTTCCGTTTCCAATACTGTTCGATCTCTTCCAGAGTCCTTCCCTTGGTTTCGGGTATCCACCGCCAGACGAAGAAAAACGCGAGCACGCAGAGGCCCCCGTAGACCCAGAAAGGAAACGCGTGATGAAAGTGCCGCACGAGAAACGGGTGATCGTTCAACACGGGAAAGGTCTGCGAGACCAGATAGTTCGCGATCCACAGGAAGAAAGTTGCCACGGAAAGGGCGCGGCCGCGAACCCGGTTCGGAAAGATTTCGGAGAGCACGACCCAGACGACGGGCCCCATGGCGATGGAAAAGCTCGCGATATACCCGAGAATCAGCAGCAGCGCCCAAGGGCCGGTTTTCTGCAGGTAGGCCACCCCGCTGAAAGCGAACAGGCTGGCCGCCATGCCGACGCTCGCGAGCAGCAGCAGCGGCCGGCGGCCCCACCGGTCCACGCTGCCGATCGCCACCACCGTGAAGGCCACCATGGAGCCGCCGATCACGATGGTGTTGAGCATCGCCGTGTCCGCCACCGCCCCCAGCGAAGCGAAAATCTTCGGGGCGTAGTAGAGGATCACGTTGATGCCGGTCACCTGCTGAAGCACGGCCAGCACGACGCCGATCACGACGATCCGCATCATGCCCGGGTGCAGGAGCTGCCGGAGCGAGACGGGCTCCTCCGCAAGCGCCTGCTCGATCTCCTCCATCTCCTTCTGCGCCTGCCGCGCGCCGCCGATGCGCCGCAGGATCGCGAGCGCCTGCGCCTGTTTCCCTTTGGCCGCGAGCCAGCGCGGGCTCTCCGGCACACCGAGCAGCAGCACGAGGAAAGCGACGCAGGGAAGAGCCTCGGACCCGAACATCCAACGCCAGCCGACGGTCACATTCCACGCCTCGGGCTTCCCCAGCGCGATGAAGTAGTTCACGAAATACACCACCAGCATGCCGGTCGCGATGGCGATCTGGTTGACCGAAACCAAGCGTCCCCGCAGGCGGGCGGGCGACACCTCCGCAATGTACATCGGCGAGACCATCGAGGCGATGCCGACCCCGACGCCGCCCAGTGCCCGGAAGACCACGAACTCCGTCAGCGTGCGAGGCAGCGCCGTCCCGATGGCCGAGACCAGAAAAAAGGCGGCGGCCACAATCAACGCCATGCGCCGCCCGAACCGGTCGCTCATCAGCCCTGCCAAGCTGACGCCGACCACGCAGCCGAGCAGCGCGGACGAGGCCGCCCAGCCCTCCTGCCACTCGTTCAGCGCAAAGTACTGCTTGAGAAATCCGATACCGCCCGAAATCACCGCCGTGTCGTATCCGAAGAGCAGACCTCCCAAGGTCGCCACCAGACAGGCACGGAAAACATAGCCTCGCTGACCGTTCGCTTCATCGTCTTTGACTGTCATTCGATTCTCCGCCTGGTTCAGTTGAGCCCCAGCAGCGTTCCTTTGATCGGCACCGTACCTACCGACTGTCCCGGATGGCACGGAACATCGCCATAAGATTCTCGGTCGGCGTGGGGGCCTGCACGTTGTGGATCGCGTCAAAGACGAAACCGCCGCCGTCGTTGAAGATGTCGATGCGCTCGCGGCACTCGCGGTAGACCTCTTCCGGGGTGCCGAACGGCAGCGTCTGCTGCGTGTTCGCGCCGCCGCCCCAGAAGGTGATCCGCTTGCCGAACTCTTTTTTCAGCGTGCGCGCGTCCATGCCTTCCGCCGAGCACTGGACCGGGTTGAGGATGTCGAACCCGGCCTCGATGAGTTCCGGGATCAGTTCCGACACCGCGCCGCAGGAGTGGATGAAGGTTTTCCAAGTCGAGCGCGCGTGCACGAGGGCGTTCACCCGCGTGTGGTAGGGCTTGAACAGCTCCCGGTAGGCGTCGGTGCCGATGAAGAGCCCGCGCTGCGTGCCGAAGTCCGTCCCGGTCAGGAAGACCGCCTGCACGCGGTCGCCCAGAATCCCGATCAGCGCCTCCAGATTCTTCAGGCCGATTTCGCACTGCCGTTCGAAAATGGCGCGCACATAGTCCTTGCGGATCACGGTCGACACATACCACTCCTCGATGTCGCGGATCCCTTTCGGGTGCTTCATCCAGGGCACCGGCACCAGGGCAATGTCGCCGAAGGCGGTGCCGGGCATGGTGAGCGTCAAGCCGGACGAGCCCAGCGCGTCCAGCTTCTCAGCCTGCCGCCGGTACCACGCGAGATCCTCTTCGCTGAACAGGCCGAACTCTTCGAGATTGTCGGCGGGGTCGAGGCGGTCCTCATCGATCGGCGGCTGCCGGACCAAGGCGTCGAAAAAATGAAAGCCTTTGGGCATCCGGCCGCTCGGCGGCGCGGCCAGGTCGCCTTCGGGATAAATCAGGATGTCGCCGTTGGCGTCCGTCGTTGTGTTGAAGTTGGCGGGAACCAGCACCGGCGTCCCGTCGAACAGGGTGAACGGCTTCCAGCCGCTGTTCTCGAAGCCGAACATGTTCTTTCTCGGCATCAGCCCGGCCACGTCGATCCCCAGCAGCCCGCGCAGCTCCTCGTCCACCTCGCCCAGCATCTGGTAGGGATCGACCACTTTGACGCGCCACGCCGTGTCTCCCGTCACCGCCTGGCGCAGCCGGTGAACCGCCGCAACATGGATGCCGGTCACCGCCGTACTGCCCAGATCCACCGGCACCCGGTCCGGCTGCCGATGGTCCAACGCCGCCTGAAGTCGTTCTCTGCTCGTCATCCGGAAACCCCTCTCCACCTGTTTCGCCAACACATGTCCGATGTCACATTCCGCTTTTAATATATTCTTTTGGACAAGTCATGAGAATGCCTAAAATCAAAAAAAACATATCTGTGATCACAACCGGTCTTGCGGAGCCCCGTCGTGCCTGTTACTCTTAAAACGCCCATGAAAACGGAAAAGCCGGATTACAACGGGACCAAAATCGAGTGGGAACAGCGCAGCGTGCGCTCGTCGCGCGTGACGTTCGGGCAGGTCCGCTACCAGCCCGGCGGCTACTGCGGCCCGCGCGTCCAGCGCGACTTTCAGCTGGTGCTGCTCTACTCGGGCTCCTGCAGCGTGCGCATCGATGAGACGCGCCGGCCCCTGCGGGTCGGGGACGTCTACCTGTTCAAGCCCCGGCACCGGGAACACTTCCTGTTCGACAGCCAGACGCTGACGCATCACTTCTGGTGTTCCGTGACCCCCGCCTGCCTGTCCCCGGGGTTCCGTCATGCCCTTGAAGCCATGCCGGACAAGGGACACCCCCCCTCGGAGTGTTTCAACCGTCTGGTTTCCGCCGCCTTTCTCTTGCGCACGGGCCAATCGCCGGCCTCGCTGCAAGTCGTGGACACCTTGGCGCTCGCGCTCTTCTCGGAGTTCCTGAACCTCGCGGACCACGCCAAGCTGATGTTCCGCGGCGACGCCTGCGTGACTCAGGCGCTGCGCCACATGGAAGACCATCTGGGAAAGCCCGACTGCCTCGCCGGCGCGCAGCACGCGGCGGGCTGCTCCGAAAACGCTCTGATCTACAAATTCCGCATGGCGGTCGGCACCACGCCGGCGCGCCACCTCTGGCGGCTCCGCACCGAAAAGGGCCTGGGGTTGCTGGCGGAGACCGGCCTGTCGGTGGCCGAGATCGCCGATCAGTGCGGCTTCAAAAACCCGTTCCACTTTTCGCGCTGCGTCCGGCGCATGCAGGGCCAGCCGCCGCGCGAGGTCCGCCGCCGCGCCTGGGCGTGACGCCGCACCCCGGGCGACGCTCACTTCCGGCTGCGCCAGCCCTTCCTCCCGAGCGAAGGCATCCCATCGTGCCTCGGGACCTCACGTTCGAAACGCCCTCCTGAACCGACACCCCTCCCGGTATTGCAGCATGACGGCACCGTGCCGCGCCTTCAACAAGCGGCGGAAATCGTGGAGAAGATATTCCACGACGCGGGGCATCTCTCCGGCGTTATCCTTTCGGTTTTGCGGCAAGGGACGGATCGGTGACCTGCCGTCGATTCGCCATGTTGTTGCGGTAGGCGGATGGCGAGATTCCGCAGACGCCGCGGAAGACGTCTGCGAAATGTCTGGGCGTGGCGAAAGACAGACGCCGGGATATCGTTTCGATCTGCATCTGGGTGTCGCGCAAGTACTCCTGGGCGCGTTCGATCCGCTTCAGAAGTCGGTAGGCATGCGGCGGGTATCCCATCACTTGTTTGAAAAGGGTGGAGAAGCGCGTTTTTGAAAGGCCGGCCTTGGCGGCGAGCGAGCCAAGATCGTCCGATGATTCGGGATGGGCGTTGATTTCGGATATGATTGGGTCGAGTCGCTTGATCTGTTTCACCGTCACCGGTTTTTCGCCGTGGTCGACGAGTGAAAGGAGGATGTTCAGCACGAGACTCCTCATCCTCACCGATCTTGAGGGACCGCGATCATTGCCGTCGTACAAGCGGAAGAGCGTTCGGAAGGCGTTCGCCATTTTGGACTCGGCCGCGAATGTCGAATTCGGCAAGTTCTCCAATGACTGGGCCAAGGCAGCGGATTCGGGCCGCGGCAGGTTGAGCATCGGAGTGTCATCAGCGCACATTGGCAGCTTCACGATCATCCAATACATCAGGAGCCCTTTGGAATTTTTGACGAGATAGTGCGGCTCGTCCGGTTTGGCGACGAAGACGTTGCCGGGCCGCAACTCGTGATCGCGTCCTTTTTTGCGGAGCATCAGCGATCCGCGCTGGCAAAAGTTGATTTCCAGACACCCGGGGTGTACATGCTCCGGCAAGTGCGGGGCGATGGCGCGGTAGTGGCTCAATCCAAGCGCCGGAATGTCGGGAATGCCGTCTTCCGCCAGCGGCAACGCCCGACGCTCGGGAGTATCCATCTCGCAGTCGAGGTGATGCTCGATCGTTGCGGGCGATCTGGCGCTTTCCCGTGAGGTGAAAACCACCGGTAGCTTTTTCGTTTTTTTCATCAAATTCGAATTATACCAAAACCTCCGTAAAAAAGTAATCGCGATTTCAAGGATATAAAGCAAGCGGTTTCCTTACGGAAATGATAAAATTAAACACAAAGTGATTACCAAAGGGGGTTTCTGATGCAAGCGTTGATGCTATTGGCGGCGGCGTCCGTATTCGTCGTGGAGAATCCGAAGGGCTACAACTCGTGGCCGATGATCGGCGAGACGGGCGGCACGCTCGTCTGCGCCTACTCGAAGGGCCTCAAGCACTCTATCGGTGACGGCGAGCGCGGCGCTTACGCGCGAACCTCGTCCGACGGCGGACGGACGTGGGGCGAGGAGGTCTGCCTCGCCAATGCGCCCGATCTCGGCGAGGTGCCGATCGGAAAGGGCAAGGACGCGACGGGTGCAGCGCTTTTCTGGAACCGTTGCTGCGGAAGCAAGCCGCACCACGACCTCTACCGCACGACGGACGGGAAGGCCTTCGAGCTTCTCGCCTCGCTGAAGCTCGATCCGCACCCGACGCAAATCACGGATATCTTCGAGGTCGATGGCGAACTCATGTCCTTCTGGTTCCGCTGCAGCTACGGCGACAAGAACGGACTCAACGCCTGGGGAACGGTCGTCTCGAAGGACGGCGGCCGGACGTGGAGACAGGTTCTTGTCGAAAGCGGGCTCACGCCGGCGGAGCTGCCGACCGAACAGGCGGGCTTTTACGCCGGGAACGGGCGCGTTTTCGCGATCGCCCGCACCGAGGGGGACAAGGGACAGTTCCAGCTGACGAGCTTGGACAGCGGAAAGACCTGGAAGAAAACGCGCACCAACATCAAAGACGTCTGCTGTTCTACGCCCTCGCTCGTATACGATGCGGAGACGGACACGATCTACAATTACTACTACCAGCGCGGAGCCGGAAAGCTCAAACGCCGCATCGCCGTTCTCTCGGACGTCTTCGACCATCCGACGCGCTGGCCGGAGCCGGACGTCCTCGTGACGGACACCCCGGCGCCGCCCGCGTTCGACTGCGGCAACGCCAACGCCGTCCGCCTCGGCGACAAGCACGTCATTTCTTATTACACCGGCAAATATCCCGATACCGGAGTCTTCGTCTGCGTCGTGGATGCGGGCAAAGCGAGGGATAAACGACAGGTGAGTTGGACACCGAAGAAATAACGCATGAGACTGCCGTTCAGAATCGATCGCGAAAGCCGCACGGGGCTCGCCGAACAGATGGTCGAGGGCTTCAAGTCCGCGATCGCGCGCGGCGTGTACAGGCCGGACGAAGCCCTGCCGGGCATTCTCGAACTCGCCGACGCGGCGGGCGTGAGCGCCAAAGTGCCGCGCACCGCGCTCGCGCGTCTCGCGGAAGAAGGTTGGGTGAAGCCGCGGCGCGGTGTGGGATCGCTGGTCCTTCCGTGCGACGCGGGTCCGGATGTGCGCGGACGGATCCTCGTCTACGCGCGGGGAACCGGCTACAGCTACTATTCCGTCCAGCTCGTTTCCGCGATGCGGTCGCGTTTCGTGAAGGCCGGTTATCCTGGAGGGCACGCACGTCCGGAATTCGCTTTTTGTCCGCAATTTCGGTCCGACGCACGCGAACCGCAAAGCGTCGGCGATTTACCTTTCCTCCTATGCGAACGGAATTGCGATTGAGAACTGCACGTTCATCGCGCATCCGGACAAGCCGCCCGTCCAATACGAGACGAACCCCTCGGTTCCCAAGATCGTCAACTGCGCCTTCGCCGGCAACGCCTACAACGTCGCAGCGGAACTCATGACCTATTCGTGGCAGGGAGCGCTTGCGGATGCGAAGCTCGTCGCGCCTGAGGCGGGTGACTATTGTCCCATAAAGAATTCCCCGCTCGTCAACATCGGCGCGTTCGCCGAATGGATGTCCGGCGCTACGGATCTTGCTGGCAAGCCGCGCATTTACAAAGATGCCGTCGACATTGGCTGCTACGAGTTCGTGCCGGAAAGGTTCGGATTCTGTATCTCCATCAGGTAATATGAAAATGAAAAAAAGCGTGATGACCTGCGCCGCGGTGGCGGCGGTGATGGCCGCGAACGCGTTCACGATCGCGGAGAAGGGGAAGACGACGCGGGTGAGCGTGCCGACGAATCCTTCCGAGCGTGTCTGTTATGCCGCGGAGGAACTCGTGCGCTTTTCGGAGCGGATCACCGGCGGCAAGGTCGCAATCGTCACCAATTCCGCCGCGGAGGTTGTCCTCGACGATACCGCGAAAGACGTGCCCGAGCAGGGGTTTCGGCTGAAGGTCGACGGCAAGGTGCTGCGCGTCACGTCCGGCGCGGACGCGGGCGTCCTCTATGGCGTCTACGAGCTGCTGGAGAAATATGGCGGCTGCCGGTGGTACACGAGCTGGATGGAGAAGATTCCCGCAAAGGACGTTTTCGCCGTTCCGGATCGGCTGAATGATGCGCAGGAACCGGACTTCCGCATGCGCGCGCCGTTCTGGTGGGACTTCAACGAGCACGCCGATTTCGCGGTGCGGAACCGCGTGAACGGCGAGTGGTGCGGCCCCAAGGCGAAACACGGCGGCGCGCCGTACACTTTCGCGGCGGGACTGGGCGGGCATTCCTTCAACATCATCTGTCCGGTGAAGGAGTACGGCCCGATCCATCCCGAGTGGTTCTCGAAGGACGCGACCGGCGCGATGCTCGGCAAGACCGGACGCTACTGCCAGTTCTGCCTCACCAACCCTGAACTCACCGCGTTCGTCATCTCCAACATGACGGCGCGCATCCGCAAAGACCCGGGCAAGAAGATCGTCGGGCTCATGCAGAACGACAACCAGCACGCGTGCTGCTGCCCCGCCTGCGCGGCGATCGCGAAGGAGGAGGGCTCGCACTCCGGTCCGCTCATCCGTTTCGTCAACACCGTCGCCGAGGCGCTTGAGAAGGAGTTCCCCGACCTCAAGGTCGTCACGTTCGCCTACCAGTACACGCGCCATCCGCCGAAGAAGACGAAACCGCGTCACAACGTGATGGTCGAACTCTGCAGTGTGGAGTGCGATTTTTCGACGCCGATCGACCAGTCGTTCTCGCGCGTCAACCAGAATTTCCTCAAGGACCTTGAGGGCTGGGCGGCGATCACCGACACGCTCTACGTCTGGGACTACGCGACGGACTTCAGCCACTACCTCGCGCCCTATCCGAACGTGATGGCGCAGCAGGGAAACTACCGGCTCTTCAAGAAGAACAAGGTGGATCTGCTCTTCGCGCAGGGCTCCTACACGAGCTGCAAGGGCGATTTCGCGGAGCTGAAGGGCTGGCTTCAGTCCAAGCTCATGTGGAACGTGAACGCGAATGTTCAGGAGTTGCTGGAGGACTTCTTCGACGGCTATTACGGCAAGGCCGCGCCCTGGGTGCGCACGTATTTCGACGCGCTGCACAGCTATTTCCGCGACACCGCGAACGAGTCGATGGGCATCGGCATGAACATCAGCACGAAGAGTTTTCCGGACGATTTTTTCGACCGGGCGGAAATGCTCTGGGAACTCGCCGCAAAGGCGGTGGCGAACGAGCCGGAGTGCTACCAAAAAAACGTCCGCTACGGGATGTTCGACGTCTGGTACGCGCAGTACGTCCGTATGGGCGGCTCGAATGGCAAGGCGGCATGGCTCATGGACGATCCCTCGAAGCTGCTCGCGCGGATGAACCGCCGGAGCGACTACGTGAAGAAGATGATGGACGTGAAGCGTGAACTGGGCCGGACCTTCCATCCGGGCGAATGGCCGACGTTCAAGCCCGATCCGTTCTTTACCGGGCTCGCGATCGCCGAGACGAACGGCTTTCCAAAAATGACGGCCGTGCCTGGCGCAAAGCGGGCGACGATCGAGGAGACCTTCATGCGCGTGGACGGACACTGGGGCGAGACCGTGGACGATCCCAAGGCGGGTGACGGCAAGACGAAAAAGCTCTTCACGAACAACTCCGAATGGTCCTGCTGGATTCCCCTCGACAACATCGCCGTCGACGAATGGAAGCGTTTCCGCGTGCGGGTCCGCGTGCGCGTGCAGCTCAGAAAGGGCGCCGAGCTGGAGAAGGACGCCTTTGCAGCCGGAATCTACGATTCGGAGGCGCGGCGTCCCGTGGACGGCGGCAAGCGCTGGAAGATCAAAGACATCACCGACAACGAGTACCATTGGTATGACTTCGCCGTGTGGCCGGGCAAGATGGGCGGGCAACAGATGGTCTGGATCCAGCCCGGCGGTTTCGACAGGACCAACAAGGAGAATCCCGGCATCGAGGGCATTTACGTGGACCGCATGGAATTGGAAGAGATCGAATGAAAACGAACACGCTCTGGACAGCCTCGCTTTTAGCGGCGGGAGCGTTTGCCGCAAACGCGGCGACGATCATCGAAAACGGCAAGACGGACTACGCGATCCTCACGGACACGAATGCGGTGAACCTCGTCGCCGCGGACGAACTCCGCGAAATCATCCTGAAGTCGACGGGCGTCGAACTTCCGGTGGTCTGCACCACCCATTCGAATAAACAGGCTCAGCTCGAAAAGGCGGACCATTTTCTTTTCGTCGGGCGCACCCCCGAAGCGGAAACCGCGTTCGGTGCGGACACTCTCGGCGCGAACGACTACGCGGTGACCGAGAAGAAGGCGTTCTTCGGACTCTTCGGCGGCGGCGACGTCTGGCTGCGCGGGAACAACTGGAACGGGACGCTGCTCGCGGTCTACGCGTTCTGCGAGGACGTGCTCGGTTTCCGGCACTTCACGCCTGAGGAGGGTGGCGAGAAGATTGTGAAGACCGATCGGGTCGACACGAAGGGCTACTCGATGCGCCGCACAGAGGCGTTCCCGCTCCGGCGCGGTCTGACGCATACCTATCTCTACGACTCGACGAACCTCTGCGCGTATCTATTCCGGAACGGATCGACCGGCCGCAAGAGCTGGGCTGCGAAGACGAAGTACAAAGACCTCGAATCGCCGATCGAGGGCCGTGACTCGGGACACGGCTTCTGCCTCTACATGCCGTGCAAGCGCCTCTACATGGACACCTACCCGTGGGACGAGCGGATTGACTTCTTCGCCACGCATCCGGAGTGGTTCTCGATGAACAGCGCCGGGAAGCGTACGGACCGCATGCAGCTCTGTTTCGCGTCGAAAGAGATGCGCGCGGCCTTCACGAAGCGCGTCCTCGAGCGCTGCCGCCGCGTCGGCGGCAAGGGCATCCTCACGATCGGCGCGAACGACGTCCCGGGCGCACTCTGCTGGTGTCCCGAATGCGTGAAGCTCCAGAAGAAATACGAGACGCCGTTCGGCCCGTATTGGGACTACCTCCCGCAGCTCTGCGCCGCGGTCGCGAAGGAATATCCCGAGATCTACATCGAGACGCTCGCCTACCGCAAGGAGCAGAGTGAGAATTTTCCGAAAGGGGTCGAGAAGCTGCCGGACAACTTCATCGTCGACTTCGCGCCCGTGGATGACGACCAGTATGCCTACATCGGCGGGCCTCGTAACGAGAAGACATATGAGAACCTGAAAAAGTGGTGCCGGGCTTGCAAATACGTCGACTACTGGTTCTACAGTTGCATGAAGCACCCGTGCGGCCCCGTGAGCCGCGTCGCGGGCGACCTGCGGCGCATGCACGAGGCGGGGACGGACGGCGCTAAGCTGTGCGGAATCTACACCCCCTCGCTCACGTGCCTCCAGGACTACCTCTTCCTGCGACTCGCGCTAGACCCCTCGCGGGATGAGTGGGCGGTCGTGAAGGAGTTCTGCGATTTCATCTTCGGAAATGCGAGCGAGACGGCGCAGACGATCGTCCTCGACTGGGACAAGCTCTGGTTCGAGAAGCAGAGCTTCATGTCCATTGACGCGGACATGACCACGCGCAAATGCTATCGCGCCGCGGACATCATCCGCTGGCAGGCGATGCTGGACGCCGCGGAGAAAAAGCTCGGTGCCGACCCGAACGTCCGCCGCGCCTTCGGCATTTTCCGCTGGGACGTCGACCTGATGACGCTCTCGTTCTGGGACGACGTGCGCAAGCTCAGGGGGCTCTCCGCGTCCATCCATCCTGACACGATCTACGAGCGGATGAAGAGGGTGACGCACTGGAAGCGCTACGGCGCCGCGCCGAAGCCGGGCAAGCCGCTCTCGGGACTCTACGCCACGGCCGAGAACGCATATCTTGTCTCGAAGGCGCTCGACAAGCCCATCCCCGCGCCGCTCGACAAGCTCGGCCCTGAGGTTGTGATTCACCAGATTCCGCAGTGCGGCGGATTCTTCGGCATCGACGACCCCGACGCCGCGTGCGGCCGCGCGAAGAGCGAGGTCTACAAGCCGGGGAGCGCGATCTTCACCAACAACCTCGTCGGCTTCGACTACTACAACCACAATCTGAAGCGCAACATGAAGGCCGGCAAGATTGACATCAGCGGTTACAAGCCCGGCGAATACAAGCTTTACAAGGTCGGCGACTTCACGATTCCGGTCGGCGCGGGCATCGAACTGGCAAGCTGGTGGGGTATCGGACAGTCCCTCTCCAACTACTATCCCGAGGGTGATGCGGACCGCGTCTTTGAGCTCTGGGTCTCGCTCAAGTTCATCGGTCCGGACTTCGGTCTCAAGACCGGAGACGGCAAGAACCGCATGGTCTGTGACCGCTTCTTCCTCGTCGACAAGAACGGCAAGAAGTACAAAGGTGAGACGAAGTGAATCGCCGGAATGTTATTCGATTCCCCCCTTCCTTCGGGGGCGCAGCAATTCTTCTATGGCCAAGAAACGCCTTACGGCGTCACTACGAACCTGCGCGATCCCTGCGTTTTAGCTTGTGCCCGTAAGGGCATTCTCGCAGCGCGTGTCCTGCCATAATTGCTGTCGGGGGCGGGCACGTAGTGCCGCTTTCCCGTGCAATGTGGTATAGTTCCCGGACGTGACAAGGAACGAGACCGTGCGGAGTCCGTGGAGCATCGGGCGGGAATCGGTGAAGGCGAACGCCGTGCCGATGGTCGTGTTGTGGTTTCTGACGGCGACAACGGTGTTGGCGTATTATTTCGTTCCCGGCACGGCGGCGGCGTTCGAGCCGCTGAAGAGATGGCAGGTCGAGAGCGGGTGGACCGCGGCATTTCTGAACCGCGCGTTCTTCTGCGGGATACTGCCGGGCGTGTTCCTCGTGACGGTGAAGTCGATACGGCCGCGGCGGCTGTATCTTACGGTGTTCGCGTATTCGCTCTGGGGCGGGATGTGGGGAATCCTCTGCGACGTCTTCTTCACGCTTCAGACGGCGTGGTTCGGTGCGGGGACGGGGTTCGGGACGCTTCTTGCGAAAACGTTCGTCGACCAGTTCGTCTGGACGGTGTTGGTCTGCCTCGCGCCGAGCGCCGCGTTCTTCTTCTGGGCCGCGCGCGATTTCTCGTTCGCGCGTACCCGCCGCGAATGGCCGGAGCGTTTTCTACGCGACGTCTGCCTGCCGATACTGCTCGCCAACTGGTGCGTGTGGCTCCCCGTCGAATTCTGCGTGTACGCGTTTCCGCTGCCGCTTCAGATCCAGCTCGTCGGTTTCGCGAGCGCGTTCTGGATGCTCGTGGCGCTCCAGGCGGGCGCGCGAAGCGCAACGCATGCCGACTAAGCGCGGGTTATTTCATCCGGAAGTCGATGAGCTGCGGCGGCGGGTTCTTCTCCCGGATGGCCTGTTTTTCCGGTTCGGTCAAGTCGCGGCCCTGCCGCTTCGCGGCTTCCTGAATCCACGAGTCGAACCACAACTCGCTGAGGCTCAGCTCGCCCTCGCGGATCGTGCAGAACTCTCGCCTCAGAATTTTCCGGACAGACGGATAGTCGCCGCGGGCCAATGCGAGCTTGGCCAGAAGCAGTTGAATGCGCTCGTGTTCCGCAACGGCCGGCGGAAGCTCGCGCACGAAGGCCTCACAGGCGGCAGCCCGTTTGTGCCGTTCCAGGAAACCGCAGATTTCGACGGCGAGGTTCGCCTCTTTTCCACACGACGACCAGGCCTGCAAATAGTCGGCGTTCGCCCCGTCGATGTCGCCGTCGCGTTCAGCCAATAACGCAAGGCAGCGCGCGGCGTGGGCGTTTTTCTTGAGCTGCCGCGAGGCCTCGAAGGAGACGCGGGCCTCCTCAAATTCGCCGCGCTCCAGTTGCGCCACGCCCAAATGAAGGTGGTGCAGCCATGTGGCGCCACGGGTCTCCATCGAGCGGCGCAGGACGGCTGTCCACCGGGGGGAGACCGCAAAGCTGAGCGGGTCTTGCGCCAATGTTTTCTCGGAAAAGGTGCCCTGCTCCAACAGTTCCTGCCAAGGGCGCTCCTCTTCGCGGAGGGGGGAATCGAAAACCAGCCCAGGACTGATCCTGTTCTCCGTGAGGCGCTCATGCAACAGCCCCCAGCCGGCGCCCTTGGCCAGCACGGCATTCGCGGGCATGGCGGAGTGTGCCCCCAAGAACGCGTCCATTCCGTGAAGCGTGTCGGAGGACACATCCCGGTCGACGGCCTGTTCCGCCGACGACACGGCGCGGGCGAAATCCGGGGCGTGCGCGGCATCCGCGCCGAGTTCGAGCGGGGCGACGCACTCGGTCCACTCGACGCTGGCTCCGGCTTTCAGGGGACGTGTTTGAAGTTGGGTCGGCGTGACGCCGCCTTGGATTTCGAGATAGTCGCCTTGGCCCTCTTCGGAGAGATAGTCCATCCAGCGCTGTCCGCCTCGGCCCGTTCCCCAGGTGAAGAACTTGCGGCCGTACAGGGTCGCTGTGGAGACATGGCTGATCCCGTTTCCCTCGCCGTCGACGCAAGCCGACCAGGCGCGGGGGCTCCCGGGTTTGCGGAAGAAAATGGATTTCGCGTAGGGGTAACGGGCGGGATAACTGCCGTCGAAACCATCGAAGAAAGGAAAAGTCAGAGGCGCGTTCCCCGTGCTGAAGTGCGTGATCGCATAATCCAACGGGGCGATGACACGCGTTCCGCGCGTCATCGGAACGGCGATGTTGGTCCACCAATAGAATCGGATGTCGTGGCGGTTCGGGTTGATGGCTTTGACGTGGATCCACAGCCGGCATGCGTCGTGAGGAAGGAAAAGATCCACCTGCCACGTCGTTTCCAAGACGCGGTCAAACTCGTAGACGCGCACGATGGGGCCGCGCGGCGTGTCGACCCGTCCGACAAAGACCGGGCTGCACGTCAGCAGGCTGTGGCCATAAACAGGCCCGTTCCATTCGATCCCGCCGGAGAACCAGGCATTCCGGATCGCAAGGTTAGCGGGCTGGAAAACAGGGTTGTCGAACAGAAGCTCGCGGCGGCGCGCTTTGTCGTAAAGCGAAATCAGGCGGCCGCCGAGCGAAGGGTAGAGGACGGCGCGCATCGCATCGCTCTCGACCGTCACGGTCGGCAGTTGCCCCGGTTTGCGCTCACGGGAGTAGCCGTCTTGCATCAGGTAGGGCAGCGGCGGAATGACGGTTGTTTCAAACAGGCCTTCGGCATCTTCGCCCCGGAGCCTTTCGTCCGCGACGACAGCTGTCCCTTGGACCTGAAACCGGAACAGGGGCCAAGCGTTGGGGTCGCCCAGCGCGGCGACGGGCAGGGTGCGGACTCCGGTGGCGACGGAAACGGGGGCCGCGGACAGGCTCAGGCAGGCAAGGTTGGCGAGCAGCCCGATCCATATCAGAAGGGAAACGTTTTGAGTGGAGCGCATGATTTTGACGACCTCTTTCAAACATGACAATGGAATCAGTCTACTCGGGGAAACGTTTGTCTGGCAAGGAGCGATTTACGCAAACCGTCGCCTTCGGCTTTCTGGGCTTTTCTGTGAAAAATGTGTCTTGTTACGCCTCTGTGTCGGTGATACTTTAAAAGACAGTGCTGTTTTCTTTTTTAGAACCGGTTCTGTTACGGGAGAATAGAATGAATATGGGATTGTGCTCAGGGAGTATGAGCGCGGGATTGTACGCCGTCATCCTGTTTTCGGTTGCGACTGTGCGGGTCGCATTCGGGCAGGAGCAGCCGCCGCCCTGCCCCATGGGTGAGGGGTGGACGTTTGTCCCCGAGTTCAGCGACGAATTCAAAGGCGGAAAACTGGACGACGCGAAGTGGTGGGATTTCAACCCGTCGTGGCACGGGCGAAAACCCGGGTATTTCTCGCGTGAGAATGTGGCCGTGCGGGACGGATTGCTCCTGCTGACGGCCCGGGTCCAGAAGCCGGAAGAGGTGACGGTCGAGAACAGGGTCCGCGGCTACGACAAGTTCACGACGGCGAGTGTGAAATCCAAGAAACGGATTCGCTATGGCTATTTCGAGGCCCGGTGCAAGTCGATGAAGGCCGCCGTGTGCAACG
>CAYZQL010000006.1:0-6434 GCA_964480555.1 uncultured Lentisphaeraceae bacterium
TCGCTGAAGACGCGCATGAACCTCGAGATGGCGAACAACCCCGACATCGTGGCCGTGGCGCTCGACGTGAAGCCGGACGAGGTGTGCCTGGTGCCGGAGCGGCGCGAGGAGCTGACGACCGAGGGCGGGCTGGACGTGGCGGGGCAGCGCAAGGAGCTGGCTCCCGTGGTGGCGGCGCTGCGCGAGGCCGGCATCAGCGTGAGCCTGTTCATCGACCCGGAGCTGCGCCAGGTCGAGGCCGCCGCCGAGACCGGCGCGCCGTACATCGAGCTGCACACGGGCGCGTACGCGGAGCGCACGCGCTCCGGGCGCGAGCCGGAGCTGGGGCGCCTGATGGCGGCCGCCCAGCGCGCGCACGAGGTCGGGCTCAGCGTGAACGCGGGACACGGCCTGAGCCTCGACAACCTCGGCCCGATTCTGAAGATCCCGCATCTCGACACCTTGAACATCGGGCACAGCATCGTCTGCCACGCCCTTTTCGTCGGGCTGGAGCAGGCGGTGACGGCGATGTTGGGCAGGATGTTCGTCAGGACGGAGTGAGCCATGTCACTGCAGCGCGGCACATACGGGATCGAGTACGATGAGCGCCAAGGCTCGCCGTTACGCAAATTCTGGGGTGCGTTTGCGCTGGTTCCGCTGGCGGCGGTGTTTCTTCTGCTGGCCCGCGGCTGCGGCGGCGACCGCACCGAGTCCTTGCCGGACGGCGCCGCGGTCGGGCAGACGCGCTACCGCGCGCCCGAGGTGGAGACGCCGCGCGAACGGGCGTCGCTGCTGAAACATCTTTTCGACATCCGCCTGAAGCCGATTTCAGGCGGGGCCGCACAAAAAAAGACGGCGGACGCGGCGGCTTCGCGGCAAGGCTCCGGATGGCGGGCCGCGGAGATCCAGCCGCCCCCGGCCTCCAAGGTGCAGTCGCCGGAGGTCAAGAAGCTGCTGGACCAGGTGGCGGCCCGCGAGGAGGCGGACGACCTTTTGGGCGCGCGCCTCCTCCTGCTGCAAGTGCTGATCCGGCGCGATGCGGACGACGTGCGCGCGTTCGTGGAGCGCAAGATCGGCAGCGTCAACACCGCGCTGATCTTCGCCAACCGGCCGATGCCCGAGAAGAGCAAGCACCGGATCGTCTCCGGCGACGTGATCGGCAAGCTCGCCAAGCGGTACGGGAGCACGCAGGAGTTCATCCTCAAGGCCAACGGGATCGACAAGCCGGAGCGCTTGCGCATCGGCCGCGAGCTCTGGGTGCTCGCCGCGCCGGTGTTCGAGCTGACGGTCTTCAAGAAAGGCGGCAGCGCGGTGCTGACGCTGAACGGGCAGTTCTTCAAGCGGTATCCCGTGGGGATCGGCAAACCGGAGCTTGTTCCGGCCGGCACCTATGCGGTCCGCGGCAAGGTGAAGCGTGCGGCCGCCCGCCCCGCAGGCGACGCGGGCCGGGAGCCGGATCAACTGGGCACGCGCTGGGTGACGCTTGCGGCGACGGGCGCGACGCCGGAGGTGACGGGGCTCGGCCTGCACGGCACGTGGAACGAGTCGTCGCTGGGTCGGCCTTCGGACTCCGGGCGCGTGCGTTTCCGCAACGCCGACATCGAGGAGCTGTGCACGCTCTTGCCCGAGGGCGCGGCGGTCAACATCGCGGAGTAGCGGGCACCTGTGGAGGGGGATGAGACTCGACCCGGCTCGACGCGAAGTGACGTGACTCGATCCGGGTCGCGTCGGGTCACGGTGGTCGATTCGGGTGGAGCGTCAGGCCGTCGGCAGGCCCCACTCCTTGAGCTTGCCCTCGATGAAGGCCACGCTCTGTTCGTGGAGCGCGCGCGCGCCGAGGGAGGCGGGCAGCACCGGGCCGCAGGCGAAGCGGATGGGCTTGTTGGGGTCCACCTCGCCGAAGTCCTTGATCCACGTGCCGGTTTTGAGGAAGTCGGTCTTCACGGCCAGGGGCACGACCGGCACGCCGGCGCGCTCGGCCAGCTTCGCGCCGAGCGAGTTGAACTTCTTGCCTTCGAACACCGCCTGGCGCGTCCCCTGCGGGAAAAGCAGCACCGAGTGGCCGGCGGCGAGCCGCTTCGCGCCCTCTTCAAGCACGGTCTTGAGGTCTTCGCGCGCGTTCTTGCGGGTTACGGCGATCGACCCGACGGCCAGCGCGGAGGCGCCCACCAGCGGAATGGTGGTGAGGCTTTTTTTGAGGATGATCGCGAGTTTGCCGAACGAGAGCAGCGTGGTCGGGAAGACCATGGTCTCCAGGGTGCTCATGTGGTTGGACACATAGACGACGGGGCCGCTGTAGGCGGCCCGCTGCCCGAAGCCTTCAAACGTGACCACGCCGCCCAGCTTCTCGGCGAAGGCGACGGAGGCCATGCAGGTTTTGGCCCACTGCTCGTAGTTGAAGATGCGGAACAGCTGCTTGAGGGCGCAGCGGGTGACGATGCCGATGATGGTGAAGGCGTACAGGAAGGAGTTGACCGCGCTGAGCCGACCCGGGGCTGACGGCCGGTTTGCGGTTGCCGTTTCGTAGTGTCCGGTGGTGCGCAGGGTTTCTTGAAACACTTTGTATGAGGTCATGACAAGAGTAATATAGTATAAAATCAGGAGGCGGTGTGAGTGGAAAAAGTCGGCGGTTGCGCGGCGTGAAGCGGATGCGCTATGATACATGATACGTGGTTCTGTATGCGGCGTGTTCTGCCGGCGTAGCCGGGTATGAAAGGGGCTTGAGATGAAGCGGAAACAGGGCGGGTGGGCGTTGGGGCTGGCGCTGGCGGCCGGTTCGGTGTTGGCGGCCGGGCTTCCCGATGTGCTCAAAACGGTGGACGGCAGGTCGGTTGCCTCGTCCGGCGCGTGGGAGACGGAGCGCCGCCCGGAGATTCTTGAGTTGTTCAGGGCGCAGGTGTTCGGCCGCAATCCCGTGGAACGGCCGGCGTCGCTGCGGTTCGAGGCCGTGGATGCGGGCACGGAGATGTTGGGAGGGAAAGCGCTGCGGAAACGGATGAAGATTTGCTATTCCGGCCCCGGGGGAGAGGGCGCGATCCGGCTCACCGCCTTCATCCCCAAAGCCGCGTGCCCCGCGCCCGCGTTTCTGCTGATCTGCAACCGGCCCGAGCAGAACATCGACCCCGAGCGCGGCGTGAAGAGCCCCTTCTGGCCGGTCGAAGAACTGGTGGCGCGGGGGTATGCCGCGCTGTCGTTCCAGACCGGCGACGTCGACCCCGACGGCTTCGACGGCTTCACCAACGGCGTGCATGGCGTGTTTCAGCCCGACCCCAAGGTGCGGGGGGCGGACGCGTGGGGCACGATCGCGGCGTGGGCCTGGGGCGCGAGCCGCGTGATGGACTGGATCGAGACCGAGCCGCTGATCGACCGCGCGCGCGTGGCGGTGGTCGGACACTCACGCGGCGGCAAGACCGCGCTGTGGTGCGGGGCGAGCGACGCGCGCTTCGCGCTCACGGTCTCCAACAACTCCGGGTGCGGCGGCGCCAAGCTCAACCGCATGGCGCTGCCCAAGTCGGAGGGGATCGCCCGCATCAACAAAGTCTTCCCCCACTGGTTCTGCGAGAACTTCAAGCGCTACGGCGACAACGAGGACGCGCTGCCGGTCGACCAGCACATGCTCATTGCGCTGCTCGCGCCGCGCCTGGCCTATGTGGCCTCGGCCTCCGAGGACAACTGGGCCGGGCAGGAGGGCGAGTTCCGCTCGTGTGCCCTGGCCTCGCCGGTGTGGGCCCTTTACGGGAAGAAAGGGCTGGTCGGCGACACCTTTCCTGAAGTCGGGAAGGCGCTTCAGGAGGGGCATGTGGGGTATCACCTGCGTTCGGGCAAGCACGACCTCACGCTCGAAGACTGGACGCGCTACATGGACTTCGCGGACCGGCATTGGAAGAAATGAGTTACTCGTTACTTGTTATACGTTACGAGGTGTCGGCAACCTGCAACGTGTAACGTGTAACCTGTAACGCTTAACCCGCCGAAGGAGGGGTCATGGTTCCGCAATGGGTGATCGAGAAGAAGCGCGACGGCGGCACGCTCGACGCGGATGAGATCCGCGCCTTTATCGATGGCTTCACGGGCGGAGCCATTCCCGATTACCAGATGGCGGCCTTGGCGATGGCCATCTACTTCCGCGGCATGACGCCGCAGGAGACCGCCGCGCTCACGGACGCCATGATGCGCTCCGGAGAGTGTGTGACCTTCGACGCGTGGCCGCGTCCCACGGCGGACAAGCACTCGACGGGGGGCATCGGCGACAAGCTTTCCCTGATGATCGCGCCGCTGGCGGCCTCGGCCGGACTCGCGGTGCCGATGATTTCCGGGCGGGGGCTCGGCATCACGGGCGGCACGCTCGACAAGCTGGAGTCGATCCCCGGCTACGACACGCGGCTTTCCGTTGACGCCTTCAAGCGCGTGGTCGCCGAGGTCGGCTGCTCGATCATCGGGCAGACGGACCGGCTCGCTCCGGCCGACAAGAAGCTCTACGCCCTGCGGGATGTGACCGGCACGGTGCCGAGCATTCCGCTCATCACGGCGAGCATCATGGCCAAGAAGCTCGCCGAAGGCGCAGGCACGCTGGTGCTGGACGTGAAGTGCGGCCGGGCGGCTTTCATGCGGACCGCGGAGGAGGCGCGCGCGCTGGCGCAGAGCCTGATGCGGGTGGGGCAGGCGCTCGACCGCAAGATGGGGGCGATCCTCACCGACATGGACCAGCCCTTGGGGCGGACGGCGGGCAACGCGGTCGAAGTGGCCGAGGCGGTCGAGACGCTCAAAGGCGGCGGGCCTGCCGACACGCGTTTGCTGACGCTTGAGCTCACGTCCCGGATGACCGTGTTGGCGGGCCTGCATTCCGACCCGGCCGCCGCGCGTGCCGACCTGGCGAAGCGGCTTGACGACGGCCGCGCGCTGGAGGTGTTCCGCCGCATGGTGGCGGCGCAGGGCGGCGACGCGCGGGTGATCGACGATGCGCGGCGCTTGCCGCAGCCCGGCGTGGCGGTCGAGGTGGCCGCGCCGCACGCCGGCACGGTGGCCTTTGTGGATGCGCGGCAGATCGGGCGGGTGGTGTTGCAGCTGGGCGGCGGCCGCAAGGCCGTGGCGGATGGGATCGACCCGGCGGCCGGGGTCGACCGGCTCGTGCAGGCGGGCGAGCGCGTGGAGAGGGGGCAGCCCCTCCTGCGGCTGCTGGCGAAAGACGCGGCGTTGGCTGAGCCGCTGGCTGCCGTTGCTACGGCGGCCGTGCAAATCACGCAGGGGCCGGTGCCGGAGCGCCGGCTGATTCTGGAGCATTTGTAACCGGACGGAACAATCCGAGCCCTTCACGGCACTATGAAAAAACAAAACCTGCCTGAGATCTCCAAGCCGGTGCGCGACCTGCTGGTAAAGGCCGCGCGCGAGGCGGCGGCGAAGGCCTATTGTCCGTATTCGCGCTATCCGGTGGGGGCGGCGGTCCTCACGCTGGACGGCCAGGTCTACACGGGGTGCAACGTCGAGAACGTCTCGTACGGACTGACTAACTGCGCGGAGCGGACCGCGCTGTTCAAGGCGGTCAGCGCGGGGTGCCGCGGTTTCGCGGCTTTGGCGGTGGCGGGCGGCCTGAAGCGGGCGGCCGCTCCATGCGGCGCGTGCCGTCAGGTGCTGGCGGAGTTTTGTGCGCCCGGGATGCCGGTTTTCAGCGCACGGCTCAAGGGCGGCCCGGTGGTGTCGGCCACCGTGGGGGAGCTGTTGCCGCTGGCGTTCGCGGAAGCGGATCTGGCGTGATCCTGTGGCACCGGAGGGGCGGGCCGGAGCAGACAGGGTTCGAATGTATTAAATAAATCATGATAATAGAGTATATGGCAGATTGTATATATATTCGTATTCTTAAGATCGCCCCATTTTTTTGTTGCGTGAATCACGTCCTCTGCGGTAAATTCGGGACGATGGTGGATAACCTTTATTATGGAGTTGATTATGTCGAGTCTTTCAAAGGCGTCGCTTGGTATCCTGTGTTGCGCGGTTCTTTTCAGTGTTGCCGGTGTGAGGGGCGAGGACAAGAACGCCGGAGCAGCCGCGAAAGGGACGGCGGTCGCGACGCTTTCGAAGGAACAGATCGAGGAGTTCTCGACGCTTGTGCGCAACCGGAATCTGCGGCGGGAGGAGCTGGTGGTCACGACCCGGATTTGGGTCGAGAAGCAGCGCGAGCTGAAGAGTTTCATGGACGAGATGAACAAAGAGTTCGGCATGTTGCCCGATCAGTCGTATTCGTATGAGATCGAGAGCAAGTCGCTCTATCAGCTCTCCACCAACAGAATCGACAAAGCCGGCAAGCCGGAGCGAAAGCTGGTCCGCAAGATCAAGTCGGACAGTGAGGCGAAGTATGTGTCACGTCTGATGGTGGCGCGGAAGCTGACCGAGCAGCAATTGCAGGTTCTGCTGCAGCTGCGCACCGAGAAGCAGAAAGAGGCCAGGCTGATGGACGAGAA
>CAYZQL010000006.1:6444-10511 GCA_964480555.1 uncultured Lentisphaeraceae bacterium
GCCAGACCTTCAAGCTCGACCCCGAGGCGGGCTACCGGCTTGACGAGAAGACCGGCCAGGTTTTTCGTCTGCCCGCGGCAGATAAAGCAGAGGGCCCGAAACCTGCGGGCGGCGCGAAGATTTCCACCAAGGGCAAGTAACGCGGATCAAAACGAGGAGGCTCCAAAACATGCAGGCAACGACGTTGGCGGCTATGGCCCGGGCATTTCTGGGTGTTCTGTGCGTGTCGGGTCTTTACGCCCAAGAGGTGTTGGGGCCGATGGGCGGGGTCGGCGGTGAGGCGCGCCGCGTCGAGCAGAAGGCGCTGGCGCCTGCGGCGCCGCCGGTCGCGGCCAACAAGCCGGCCGTCGGCGTGTTGCCGGCGCCCCAGCTTCCCGCGGAGGCTGGCGCCGAGGCCGGGCCCGCGTGGGTGATCCGCGCGATCACGCTCACGGGCGACCTCGTGTTCGCAGAGAAGATGGGTGTGAAGGCCGCTTTGGAGACCGCTTTGGCCGGCCCGGAACCCAAAAGCCGGCTGGCCGTGCAGGAGGCGCTGCGCAACGTGTTCAGCTCCTTCATCGACGAAGGTTACTATCTGGCGCGCGTCTCACTTCCCCGGAACCCGTACAACGAGCAGACCCAGACGCTGACGGTCTTTGTGGAGGAGGGCCTGTTCGGCAAGGTCAGGATCAATTTTGCGAGCGACCGCGATGACGGCCGCTGGTTCAGCCGGGAGCAGATCGCGCGGCGGTTCAAAAATATCGTTCCGGGCGAGACGTTCAATTACAAGCTGCTCTACAATGATCTCTACGAGGTCAACGCGCACCCGGACCTGACGCTGGACACCAAGATCGCCGTGCGGAAACCGTTGGAGGGCGAGGGGGACGCGCGGCGCGTGGTGCGTTACGCGGACCTCGACCTGACGGTCAAGGAAAGCGTTCCTTTCCACGCGGTCTTCGACCTCAACAACCACGGGATCGAGTCGATTGACGAGTGGCAGGCCTCGCTGACGCTGCAGTACCTGAACCTGACCAAGGCGGACGACGTGCTGACCTTCAGCCCGGCCATGTCGCTGGACTCGTCCCTCATCTCCATGGCGGGCAGCTACATGCGGCCGCACGACCTCTGGAAAGGCGGCGCCACCACGGTGTACGGCGGCTGGTCGGATCTGGATTCCGAAGACATCGTGCCGAACATCGACCTCGAGGGCACGGGGTGGTTCTTGGGCGTGGTGCAGTCCTACACGTTGCTCGACGACGAGGACCGGCTCATCGCTCTTTCTGCGGGCATCGTTTACCGGTACATCGAGGATCAGTTCTCGGCGTTCAACACCTCCCTGCAGCAACGCGATGTCGCGGTATTGCCGCTGTCGATCGCGCTCAGCTATTCGGCCCGCCGCGCGGACGCTTTCCGCGGCCGCAATTTCGCCACCCTCCAGGGCATCTACAATCTGATGGCGAGCGGCGGCAACGATCTCGAGGACATGTGGGTGGGCGCGGAAGACAACTACCTGATCGGCCGATTGCAGGTGGCGCGACTCCAGCCGCTCTTCGGCTCGCTCGACAACATGCAGCGTCAGGTGCACCAGTGGATTCTGTTCCTGAAAGCCGAAGGGCAGTACGCCTCCTGTCCGCTGATCCCGGCCGAGAAACTGGCGCTGGGCGGATTCAACACGGTGCGCGGGTATCAGACGAAAGGGTATCTGGGCGACAACGGCGTCTACGGCACGGTTGAGCTGCGCACGCCGATCCTGCTGGACCTGGTCTCCAACACCTTCGGGCGCAAGTCCGGGAGCACGCCGCTGGACCGCTTGCAGTTCGTCGCCTTTACCGATTTCGGGTTTCTTGAGTTCATCGACCCGCTTCCCGGGGTCGACGCGAACGAGACCCTGTTGAGCGTGGGCGCGGGCGTACGCCTCGCGGTGACCAAATACAGCCAGTTGCGCTTCGATGTCGGCGTGCCGGTGGCCTCGGCATCCGGCGACGACGACTCCTCCGAATACTATCTGGATTGGCAGCTACAGTTCTAACGGATGACATGTGAGGGCAAAGCCATGAAAACAACGAAACCTGTTCTGTTTGCGAGCAAACCGCTGCGCCGCGTCTTGTCGGCCGTTGCGGCGTTCAGCGTCCTGATGACCAGCATGCCCCTGTCCGTGTATGCGTTGGATGCGGGGAATGTGACATCCTCTACCGGCATCGGCTCTGTCACTACGGCGGGGTCCACAACAACCGTCACACAGCCCGGTCAGGTCGGCATCATCAACTGGTCGGACTTCGATATGGCCGCCGGCGAGACCGCAGACTTTGATCAAGCCATGGGAACGGGCGCGGTCACGCTGAACCGGATCACCGATCCTACGTTGAGCGGCACGCAGATCGCAGGGCAGATCAACGCGGACGGCAGCGTCTGGGTGGTCGATCCCAACGGCGTCTTCATCCAGAACGGCGCGAGTATCAACGTGGGCGCGGCTTTTGTGGCCGCGGCCATGAATATTACGGACGCCGATTTCAACAATTACGTCAACGGCAGCGACACCGCGATGCGGTTCACCAAGGATGCGCTCCTCGGCGCCGGCAACGTCCAGAACAGCGGCACGATCACGGCGGGCACGCGCGCGGCCCTGCTGGGCGGCTCGGTCCATAACGACGGCACGATCAACGCCGCGCAGGCGGTGCTGGCCGCGGCCGGCACCTCGATCGTCCTTGACGAAGTCGGAGGCGGCACCATCACGCTGACGCTCACCGACGACGCTTCCGCCGACCTTCAGTTGGGCGGCACGTTCAGCGGCGACGTGGCCGCGGCGGTGATGGGGCAGGACATCGCGCAGGACACGGCGGGCGCAGTTAACATCGCGGGCACGGCGGAGCTGAGTGCCGCGGGGGGCGCCATCACGCTGGACGACGCGGCGAACGATTTCCAGGGCGGCGTGACGGCGCATGCGGGCCTCTCGCTGACGCTGGCCGACACGGACGGCATCACCCTGACGGATGTGGACACGGCGAACGGCGCGATCACGGTGACGGCGGGCGGGCCGATCACGGCGACGGACGTGCGCAGCCTGACGGACAACGACGCGAACGACATCTCCCTGACGGGCGTGGGCATCGAGGTCGGGTATGTCGCGGCGGGCGCGGGTGCCGCGGCGGATGTGGCGCTGGATGCGGGTGCGGGCGCGATCACGGACCAACAGGCGGATACGGTGACACCCGATGCGGACGGTTTTTCGGTGCCGGACGGGGTCAGGACGGTCAATGTCGTGGCCGACGGGCTGCGATTGAAGGCCGGCGGCGGCATCGGTGCGGCCGGCGATCCGCTGGATGTCACGGTCAACACGGTGGCGGCGGAGTCAGCGTCCGGCGGTCTCTATCTTTTGGAATCCGATGCCCTGCAGATCGGAACGGTTGATGCCGTGTCGGGAATAACGACGGACTTGGGTGTGCAGGTCGAGACGCTCAGCGGGAGTCTGACGGTTGCTCAGGGGATACGCATATCGGTGGACGGTACTCTGACGGGAGGCGACCTTTTGTTGGCGGCGAATGGCACGGGCTCGGACGTGACCCTCGGCGCGGATGTCTATGTGGACGGCGGCGATGCCACGGTGTTGGCCCGCGACAGCGTGGTTCAGAACGCGATACTCGATGTCGGGTATACGGGAGCCGGCAACCTTTCCGTCACGGCTTTGGACGGGTCGATCACCATGAATCCCGGTTCCATAGGGTATAGCGGCTGGGTTCCCGGGGACAGCATCACCTATACGGCGGGAGGCGACATCGTTCTGGAGTCCTTGGACACCCACATCGGAACCATCACGGTTTCCGCCGGCGGCGCGCTGACGCTGAATGGCAATCTGAATTCCGTAGGTACTCCGGGCACTTTGGTGCGGCTGGAGGCGGGCGGCGCGATCATGCAGAACGCCGGCAGCGTGTATACCGATGGGTTGGTGTTTGACGCCGGGGCCGCCGTGACGCTGGACAGTGCCGGCAACCTGATCGGTACGGTGGCAGGTGAGGCTGGCGGGGCGGTCACGCTGGTGAACAGCCAGACGCTCGATATCGGCACCGTGGATGGGGTCTCGGGATTGACCA
>CAYZQL010000006.1:10521-16023 GCA_964480555.1 uncultured Lentisphaeraceae bacterium
GCTCTCGATTGACGTCGGGGTGAGCGCGCTGACGCAGAGCGATGCGGTCACGGTGGGTGGCGCGACCGATTTGTCGGGAGGCGACATCACGTTAGGCAATGCGGGCAATGATTTCGTCGGGACAGTCTCCGTCAACGGCGCGAATGTTACGCTGACCGACGCGAACGGGATCGATCTGGGCGCCTCTGCCGTTGTCGGCAATCTCAACGTCATCGCGCTGAACGGCGATATCACGGACAGCGGCGTCATTACGGTCGGCGGGAATACGGTACTCACGGTTCCGGCCGCGAACTCCATCCTGCTCGACGAGGCGAGCACCTTTACGGGCAGCGTGACGCTCCCCGCCGCATTTCACAGTCTGACGTTGCACGACGCCTCCTCGTTGGCAATCGGCGCGCTCGATCTGACCGGCGACCTGGACCTGACGACCGACGGCGCGCTGCTGAACCAGACCGACTTCTGGAGCGTGGACGGGAATGTGACGCTGGAGGCCACGGCCGGGGATATCTTTGTGGGTTGGACGCAAAACCATCTGAACAACCTCACCGCGCATGCGGACGGCAATATTCAGCTCATCAACCAGGATGATCTGGTGGTCCACTCCGCGGTTTCCGACAACGGCGACCTCATTGAGATCTCGTCATGGGACGGCACGCTGACCACGGACGGGGCCGTTTCGGCTCCCAACGGGTCCGTCATGTTGACCGGTGTGAACGGCCTCTTTCTGGGAGCGGACGTGGATGCGTTGGGGGATGTGTGGCTGACCTCCGATGACGTGATCCAGCAGACGGCGGGACGGATCGCGGGCGCGGGGCTGGCCCTGAACGCGGACGGCATGGTGACGCTGGAGGGCGCGAACCTGCTGGACGCCGTCGCGGGCACAGCCGATGGCGGACTCTCCCTCGTGAACGCCCAGTCCCTGGAGATCGGGATCGTGGATTGGGTCACGGAACTGACTTCCCTCAACGGAAGTCTCGCGGTGCAGGCCCAGGGTGCCGCAAGTGACCTCACCGTCAGTCAGGCGATCACCGCCAACAACCACGTTCAATTAACGGCGGCCCGCGATGTCGGGACCTCCGCGAAGATCACCGCGGGCGGCGACGTGGCGCTGCTGGCCCAGGGCGGGACGATCACCCTAGACGGCGCGATCGATCCGGCCACGGTGACCCTCACCGCGGCCGGCGACATCACGGTGAACGCGGCGGTCGAAGCGGACGACCTGATCACGGTCACCGCAGGCACCTCCGGGAGCGGCAGCGTGAAGGTCAACGCTGCGGGCAGCCTTGAAACCCTGGCGGCGGGCGGCGACATCGCGGTCACGGCCGGCGCCACAGCGGGCGACATCACGCTGGAAGGCGCGCTGACCGCGCTGGACGGCGTCACGCTCAGCGCTCCCGCCGGCACGGTGGGCGGCGCGGGCGTGGTGACGGCGGACACGCTGACGGCGGACGCGGGCACGGGCATCGACCTCAACACGGCGGTGGCGTCGCTGGACGCCACGGTGACGGGCGCGGGCGACATCCTAATCAACGAGTCGGACGCGATCGACCTTCTGGACGTGGACACGGCGAACGGCGCGATCACGGTGACGGCGGGCGGGCAGATCACGGCGACGGACGTGGCGAGCCTGACGGACAGCGACGCGAACGACATCACCCTGACCACGACGGCGGGCGGGATTGTCGCGGGCATCATCAGCGCGGGCACGGCGGGCGACGTGACGCTGAACTCGGCCGGAACGATCGCGGACGCGGCGGGCAAGATCACGGCGGACGTTCTCACGGCGGACGCGACGGGCCCGATGGCCCTCGACACGGCCGTGTCGACGCTGGACGCCTCGGTGACGGGCGCGGGCGGGATACTGGTCAGCGAGACGGACGCGATCGACCTTCTGGACGTGGACACGGCGAACGGCGCGATCACGGTGACGGCGGGCGGGCAGATCACGGCCACGGATGTGCGCAGCCTGACGGACAACGACGCGAACGATATCTCCCTGACGGGTGTGGGCATCGCGGTCGGATATGTCGCGGCAGGCGCGGGCGCCGCGGCTGACGTCACGCTTGACGCGGGAACCGGCGCTATCACGGACCAGCAGGCGGATACGGTGACGGCGGGCGCGCAGGGCTTCGCGCAGAACGCCGGGCGCACGGTCAATATCGTGGCGGATCAACTCGGGATGACGGCCGACGGCTCGATCAGCGCGGCAGGCAATCCGTTGGACCTCACGGTCAACACGGTGGCGGCGGCCTCGGCCAACGGAAGCGTTTATCTCTACGAGACCGACGCGTTGACGATCGGAACGGTGGGTGCGCTGTCGGGCGTGTCCGCCGGGCAGCATGCAAAGGTCGAAACCATCGGTGGCTCTCTGACGGCAGGCCAGACTGTGACGGCGACAGCGGGCGACGTGCTGTTGGCGGCCAATGGCGCGGGCAGCGACGTGACCCTCAACGCGGCGGTCGAGGCGACGGCGGGGAACGTCACGGTGCTGGCGTATGACGCCGTCGGTCAGAACGCGGACATCACGGCGGGCGGCACGATCGACGTATGGGCCCGAAACGACATCGGGATGGCGCTGGGCACCACGAGTGCGAGTGGCGGCGCGGCCGGCGACAACATCCGTTATTTTTCGGTTCTCGGCGCCATCACGCTCGGTCATCTGGATGCGGGTGCCGGCTTGGTGGATGTGGATGCGTTCACCGACATCTTGGGCGCGGGCGACGCGGTGAACGTGACGGCGGCCGGGGCGCAGTTCAGTTCGCTGGTGGGGGACATCGGTGAAATGCCTGGAATCGGCAGCGGGCCGGTGCGGACGGATGTGGATGTGCTGGCCGCGTACAGTTACGGGTCACAGCACTTTATTCAGGTTGCGGCCGGCGGCGATGTGACGGTCGGTACCGTGGGAACCGTGGATGATCCGGGAACGGCCGGTGTCGACGAGCGCGCCTTTGTGAACCGCGTCGGGCTGGATTCCTCGCTGACCGAAGTTTATCTCGACGCGAAGAGCGATCTGCAATCCGAGAACGGCGACATCCGTCTGGCCACGGAGTGGGGGTCGATCACGGTGAACGACGGGCTGGCTGATGCGCAGTTCCCGGGTATGGCCGGGGCCGGTGTCCGGGCTGCGGGGAACATCCTGTTGGACGCATGGTACATGAACGGCAACACCGATGCGGACATCACCCTCAACGCGGCGGTGGTGTCGGATGCCGGTTCCATCAGCGTGCTGGCCAACCGGAACATCGCGCAGAACGTTGCCGGAACAGTCAAGGGCGACCTCATCGTCGCTTCCGGCAACGGCACGCTCGACATCGAGGCGTTCGACGGCGCCATCACCATGGCGAACGGGACGCTGGGCCGGACGGACGGCGGGCATATCCGGTATGCGGCCTCGGGCGGGATCACGTTGGGATTGTTGGACGCCCGGACCCAGGAGGCGCGGGATGTGGCGGAGGACGGACTGGATAACGACGCGGATTCGCTGGTGGATTCTGCTGATCCCGACGAGCAGAACTGGAACCGGGATACGGAGTGGGGCCTGGTCTCGGTCTGGGATGACACGGGTTCGGTGACGGACGGGAATGGCGGGACATACAACATCATCGCGCGCGGGGCGGTCTTCACCGTGCCGGCGGGCGGCATCGGCGAGGCGGATGGCACGGGCGGCGGTCCGATCGACCTGCGGGTGGGGACCTTGGCGGCGCTGAGTCAGGGCAACCAATATTTCATCCAGGCCCCGGCCGGCAGGAATCTGACGATCGGCACGGTAGGCGACGGGACAGAGCAGATCAACTATGTGATGTTCGGCCCGGCGGCAGTGGAGACTTACTCGCTCGAACGCATGAGCGATCTGGAGTCAACGGCCGGCTCGGTCAAAGTGAGTGTGGATAACGGCTCGCTGACGGTGAATGACGGCGAACACTTTGGAAATCGTCCTGAGATGGACGGCATCGGTGTGCGGGCCGCGCAGGACGTGTTGTTCGAGGTGTTGGGAGGGGACGTGGTCCTGAACGCTGCGGTTGACGTGGGGAACAACGTCACGGTCCTGACCATGGGCCAGGTCGAACAGAATTGGATCGACATGGATCTGGACGGGTTCATCAACCGTGACGACGGCGACTGGCAGTGGCAGAGCGGAGAAGACGTGTTCGGTTCCATCCGTGCGGGCGGGAATATCCTGGTGGAGGCCCTTGGCGGGCCCCTGACCATGATGGAGGGTACGGTCGCGCAGACGGATGGCGGGGATATCGTTTATGCCGCGACGGGGGACATGACCCTCGCGACGCTGGATGCCCGGACGGCAGCTGATCGTTTGGCGGGAACCCTCGACAACCAGTCGGATTGGGGTAACGTCCTGCTCGGCGGGAATGGCTCAATTCTGGATGCGCAAACGGATACGGTCACGGCGGACGGAGACGGGTTCGCCATGCAGACCGGAAATCCGCGCGAGGTCAATCTTTACGGCAATGCCGCACAAATCATGACTGCGGGGAGTGTCGGCGGGGCCGGGAACCCTCTGGACACCGAATTGGCGACGGTCACGGCCGAATCGACGGGGGGCGACCTCTATCTGTACGAGAGCAGCGAGATCACGGTCGGGGCGGTGGGCCTGCCCGATGATCCTGCGACGCCGGGAACGGATGAGCGCAATTCGATAACCCTCTCGCTCATGGATGATGTCCCCATCACCCTGTATATCGCCCCCACGAGTGATCTTCGGGCGGCCGGGAACGTGAAACTGGAGACGGTTGACGGCGGGATCACGGTGGAGGAGGGGGCGTTTGATCCGCTGGCCCTAACCGGAAATCCGGAGGATCTGCCGGGCGGCGTGCTGGCAGGCGGCGATGTGCTGCTGGCGGCTGGCGGCTCGGGCTCGGACGTGATCCTGAACGCGGCGGTCGAGGCCACGGCCGGCAACGTGACGGCGCTGGCGCGGGACGGCATGGAGCAGAACGCCAACATCACGGCGGGCGGCACGATCGACGTGGAGGCGCAGGGCGGCTCGATCGACATGGACGGCGGCGCGGCGGCAGTCGCGGTCGGCAACATCCGTTATCTGGCGGCGCAGCACGCGGACGTTACGGGGCTGCGGGGCGCGAACGTGATGGTCGAGGCCACGGCCGGCAGCGTCACAGACGCGGGCGGCACGATCGACGTCGAGGCGTCGACGGCACAGCTGGTGGCGGGCGGCGCGGTGGGCGGCGCGGGCGCGGCGGCCATCGACACGGCGGTCGGCACGCTGGCGGCGCGCGCGGCCGGCGGGAGCGTCTACGTGAGCGAGGCGGACGCGCTGACGATCGGGACGGTGGCTGCGATCGGCGTGAACCGGATCGGTCTGGACAGCAGCACGACGCCCCAGGCGGGCGTGGAGCTGGCGGGCGTGCGGGCCCGGAACAACGCCAAGATCGAGAACGGGGCTGGCGCGGCCGGCGACCTGACGGTGTCGGCGCGTGTGGCGGCGGGCGACGACGTGCTGCTGCAGGCGCTGAACGGGAACCTGGC
>CAYZQL010000006.1:16123-20085 GCA_964480555.1 uncultured Lentisphaeraceae bacterium
CGCGTGTGGCGGCGGGCGACGACGTGCTGCTGCAGGCGCTGAACGGGAACCTGGCCGTGAATGCGGCGGTGGACGCGGGCAAACAGGCGGGCGACGACGCGAGCCTGCTGGCGTCACTGGGGATCACGCAGAGCGGGAACATCACCGCGGGCGGCACGATCGACGCGGAGGCGCAGGGCGGCTCGATCGACATGGCGGACGGCGCGGCGGCCGTCGCGGGCGGCAACATCCGTTATCTGGCGGCGCAGGACGCGGACGTCACGGGCCTCGACGGCGCGAACGTGAGGGTCGAGGCGGCGGGCGGCAACGTCACCGACGCGGGCGACCTGGCCGCGGACGTGAGCGCCGCGACGGCGCAGCTGGTGGCGGGCGGCTCGGTGGGCGGCCCTGCGGCGGCGGCCATCGACACGGCGGTCGGCACGCTGGCGGCGCGCGCGAGCGGCGGGAGCGTCTACGTGAGCGAGGCGGACGCGCTGACGATCGGGACGGTGGCTGCGATCGGCGTGAACCGGATCGGTCTGGACAGCAGCACGACGCCCCAGGCGGGCGTTGAGCTGGCCGGCGCGTCGGCGTCCGGAAACGTGAAGATCGAGGCCGGCGGTGAGCTGACTGTGTCGAAGGCGGTGTCGGCGGGTGACGACGTGCTGCTGCGGGCGCTGAACGGGAATGTGGCCTTGAACGTCGGGGTGACGGCGGGCGACGATGTGAGTGTGCTGGCCTCGGCCGGCATCACGCAGACGGCCGAGGGCGACATCGCCGCAGGCGGCACGATCGACGTGGCGGCGCAGGGCGGCTCGATCGACATGGCGGACGGGGCGACGGCCGTCGCGGGCGGCAACATCCGCTATCTGGCGGCGCAGGGCGCGGACGTCACGGGCCTCGACGGCGCGAACGTGAGGGTCGAGGCGGCGGGCGGCAACGTCACCGACGCGGGCGACCTGGCCGCGGACGTGAGCGCCGCGACGGCGCAGCTGGTGGCGGGCGGCTCGGTGGGCGGCCCTGCGGCGGCGGCCATCGACACGGCGGTCGGCACGCTGGCGGCGCGCGCGAGCGGCGGGAGCGTCTACGTGAGCGAGGCGGACGCGCTGACGATCGGGACGGTGGCTGCGATCGGCGTGAACCGGATCGGTCTGGACAGCAGCACGACGCCCCAGGCGGGCGTTGAGCTGGCCGGCGCGTCGGCGTCCGGAAACGTGAAGATCGAGGCCGGCGGCGAGCAGACGGTATCGGCGGCGGTGACCGCGGGTGACGACGTGCTGCTGCGGGCGCTGAGCGGGAATGTGGTCCTGAAAGGCGCGGTGACGGCGGGCGACGATGTGAGCGTGCTGGCCGCGCTCGGCATCACGCAGACGGCCGCGGGCGACATCGCCGCGGGCGGGACAATCGACGTAGAGGCCGCCGGAGGTTTGATCGATCTTGCCGAAGGGGCAGAGGCGCGGACGACCGCGGGCGGGAACATCCGCTACGCGGCGACCGGCGATGTCGTGCTGGACGGCGTGCTCAACGCCGGTGCGGGCGATGTGGCGGTGACGGCTGGCGGCGGCATCACGGATCACGGCAACGGGATTACGGTGAGCGCGAACGGCTTCGCAAACGGGAACGACGACGTGAATATCTTTGCGCGACAGGTGTCGCTGCGAGCTACCGGCGATATCGGGGATGCCGGCGCCGGAACCTCGGGAACCCGTCCGTTCAACCCGATCACCGTCGTCGCGGACGAGGTCGCCGCGCAGGGTGCGAGCGTCGCGGTCTACGGCAAAGCGGACCTGATGATCGGCTCGGTGGGTGACATCACCGTCACGCGCGTGATGCTGAACGACGCGAACGTGGACGTTACGAGCGCCGGACTCAGCGGGATCAATGCCGGCTGCGGGAGCGTCAACCTCATGGCCGACCAGTCCGTGATCGACGGGAACGATACGGGCGTAGACATTGCGGCAGGCGCGCTGGTGATCTCGGCCGGACAGATCATCGGCGCGGGTGACGCGGGGAACAGCATCGACGCTCTGGAGATCAGCCTGTGCGGCAGTTCGGCACCGGCCGACATCTGGATCAACAACGTGGCGGGTGGCTCGGACCGGACCGTCTTAGCGTTTCTCGACACGGCGGGCGGCGTTGACGATCCCGTTGCGTCGGCGGCCAACGGCAGCGGGGCGCTGATCTTCATCAACGGCCAGTACGTCGGCGGCGACCCCACCTTCGTGCAGCTGTTCGCGGCGGCGGAAGCCTTCCCGGCGGAAACCCCGGAACTCAAGTCGCGTCAGGGCGTGTTCGGCGACCCGTTCTTCCTGCACGATCAGCTGGACATCAACGAGCCGGTGGCGTTGGGCCTGATCGACTTCATCTTGGCCGAGAAGGCGACGATCACGGGCGATCCCGAGATTCCTGCGGACGCCTACATTGAGATTCTTTCGGGCGGGCTGAGCCCGAGCAGCTCGATCTGGTTCGGGACGAAGACAGAGGGCGGCAAAACGCAGACGGGGAAGCCGGGTACGGAAAAGAAAGAGCAGGCAGAGACCGCCAAACCCGTGCCGGTTCAGATCTCCGCGCTCCGCTGAGGCACGCGGCGCGCCTCCTGTCTGGAACGTAATGACGGCCCCGCCGGAAACCGGTTGGCGGGGCCGTTTTTCTTTCACAAGGCGATCAACTTTTCGGGGGAGGGGTTATGGCTCACGTTTTCTCGCACCTCACATGCGCGGCGCTCACCGATTTGGGGCGTAAGCGCAAGAACAATGAAGACGCCTTTGGACGCTATCCCGAAAACGGGGTGTTCTGCGTGGCGGATGGCATGGGTGGCGCGGAGGACGGAGAGGTGGCTTCCCAGGCGGTTGTTGAAGGCTTGGCTGCGTTGTGTGACCGGCTGAACAAGCGTGGCCGGCCGTATTCCGGGGCGGCCGCGCAAGCGTGGATCGCGCAGGCTCTGAACGACGTGTCGGCGTGGATCTACAACCGTTCGGAAGAGCGCGGCACCCGGGGGACCGGAAGCACGTTTGTGGGCGTCTGTTTCGACCCCGCCCAGCCCGGCACGGCGACGGCACTGCATGCCGGGGACAGCCGGCTCTACCTGCTCAGGAAAAAAACGCTGACCCAGGTCACGCGGGATCATTCCGCCGCCGCCTTGGCAGGTGTCAAGGACGAGAAGGACCTGAACCCGATGTTCCGGGGGATCGTGATGCGGGCGGTTGGGGTTGACGAACGTGTGGAACTGGAGCGGACGCCTTTCGGGGTGACGGAAGGAGACGTGGTCCTGTTGTGCAGCGACGGTCTCACGCGCATGGTGGCGGACAAGGAGATCGTCGCCATTCTGCGCAAGGCCGGGAATGTCGAAGCGGCGGCGCGCGCGCTGATTGACCGGGCCAATCACAACGGCGGAGTCGACAATGTGACGGTCGTCCTGATCCGTGTGGGGCGGCTGCCTGCCGCGGAGACGGACTGTGTTCAAGAGTTGCCCGGCGTGGCGGTGCCCCCGGATAAGGGCGGCGAAAGAGCGACACATGACACAAGCCGGGTTGACACAGATGCGGACGGCACGCGCCCTTATGTCGTTGGGATCGTGACGCCTTCGACATCGGTGTCGGCGGAAGGCCAGCCGGTTGAACAGGCGACGCCGACTCCGGCTGAAAGCGACGCCACTCCGGATACGGCGAAAGACACGGCGGCGGAGATCGCCGAAACCGGGACGTCGCGCAAAAAGGTGCGGCGAGGGATGATCGGCGCTGTCGCAGGGGGGGGCTTGTGTCTATTCGTTGTGGCGCGGCAGGTCGGGTGGCTCGAAAGGGACAAGCCGACAAACCGCATGTTTCCCGCCGCCACGCCAGCGGCGGCATCCCCGCAGACGAGTGAGCCCGTGACGGCGTTGCGGAAAACGACGGGTGAGGCACAGCCACAGGCGAGGGCGGACGAGGCGGCGAAGGCTGAGGCGGCGCGGCTGGCGCAGGAGAAGGCGGCGCGGGAGGAGGCCG
>CAYZQL010000006.1:20185-36028 GCA_964480555.1 uncultured Lentisphaeraceae bacterium
AGCGGAAGAGGGCCGAAGAGGCGAGGCTCGCGAAGGCGAGGGCGGACGAGGCGGCGAAGGCTGAGGCGGCGCGGCTGGCGCAGGCGAGGGCGGCGCGGGAGGAGGCCGAGCGGAAGAGGGCCGAAGAGGCGAGGCTCGCGAAGGCGAGGGCGGACGAGGCGGCAAAGGCTGAGGCGGCGCGGCTGGCGCAGAAGGTGGCTGAGGCGGCAGCGGCTAAGTCGGGGTTGCGTCAGACGTTCATCCGTCTTTCGGAGGACACGGCCGTGCTTGAACGGTTCGTGACGATTGTGGCCGGCTATGACAATGAGGACATGAGGCGAACGGCGAAGGGTGTGTTGGCGGTGGCCCAGAAGATCGCCAGGTCGGGGCAGGAGCTGTCTGAGGAGGCCTTTGAAGAGGAGCTTAAAGTTTTTGTGGGTGGATTGGCCAACGTGGCTGCGGATAACAACATGAGCACGTATCTGGACACCGAATGGCTGCCGCGCGTCAGCGGGTTGACCCAGCCCGAGCAGGTGCAGGCGGCTGAACGGCTTGTGAAACAGATGGAAGGGCTGATCGCGCGGGGCAAACGGCGGGGGCAGCTCGCGACCGCAGAGGCGCGCCTGGACCTGCATGAGGTGGTCCGGATGACGGCAGAGTGTGTGAGGCAGTGGCAGGAGATTCCCGGCTTGGCGCCTGCGAGACAGTGACTCATTCCATGTCTGCAAACAGCAACAGAATCGGCGGGTTCGAGCTCATCCGAAAACTGCCTGATCAGGGCTGGCAGGGGATCGTTTTCGAGGCGCGGTGTGTCGAAGCCGTCATGCGGGATGTGGCGGTCGGCAGCCGGGTGGCGCTCAAGTACATGTCGGTGCCTGATCCGGACGGCGACTTCGCGCGGCGGCTCAAGAAGCGCACCGACACGTTGGCCGCCATGCGGCATCCCAACATGGTGCGCTACTACGGCAGTTTCTCCTACAAGGGAGGCCCGTTGGATGACCAGGAATTCCCTGTGATCGTCATGGAATACCTGGAAGGGAGCACGCTTAAAAAACGGCTGGAGAAGGAGCATTACGGGCTCGATGTCGATTTGGGTTTGGCGATCTTCCGCGACTGTCTGTCTGTGCTGATTTATGCTGCCGGGCACAACATCATCCACAGGGATCTCAAGCCGTCCAATATTTTCCTGTGCGCCGACGACGCGGTTAAGCTGATCGATTTCGAGATCGCCCGGCAGGAGGGCGGTACGGTCACGGGGTCATCGCAGGGCAATTTGAGGGGCACCTTTGACTACATGGCCCCCGACTTTCTGGAGCCCAGTTTTCATGGCGACGAGCGCTCCGACGTGTTCAGTCTGGCGGTTTGTCTGCACGAGGCTCTCGTGGGCCGCACGCCTTATGTGAAGAGGCGGGATGAGGCGAACCAAGGGGATTTCGTTTTTCATAACCGTTGGTTTGGCCGGACGGACGCATCAGACGGCGGCGTCATCAAGGTGAGCTCGCGCATTCAGACGCTGGTGCCACGGCTCAAGCCGGTGCTGGAGCAGGGGCTTTCGCCTGATCGCGAGCAGCGGTTGGCGTCGTTCAAGGCGTTCGAGGCGGCGCTGCGGACGGTTCAGCCACACGAGCTGGCCAATGAGGGTAAACGCTACGCGCTGCTGCAGCTGATCGGGCAGGGCGGTTTCGGGAAAGTGTACAAGGGGCGGAGAGTGTCGGACGGCCGGCAGGTGGCGGTCAAATGCCTGTTGCGGTCCGAGTACGCGGACCGCTTCAAACGCGAGGCTGAGCTGATCCGGCGGCTGTCGGGATCGTCGCTGGTGCGGTTCGTTGATTTCTTTGCCGTGGCTCATGTCGGGGGCGAACAATATTTCCTGGTGATGGACTACCTTCCGGGGATGCCGGGCTACTCGTTGCGCGACCGCCTGAAAGCGGGCGAGGCGCTCCCGTTCGAAGAGGTCATCACGGCCTTCGCGCGATATGCCGAGGGGCTGGCGTCGATGCATCAGGAAAAGGTGTATCACCGCGACATCAAACCTTCGAACCTCTACCTGCCCGCAGGGCATCCTGAGACCGCCTGCATCATGGATCTCGGCGTGGCGCGGGACGCCAAGGGGACGGTGACGCATGGGCATGTTCCGGGGAGTTTAGACTACATGCCGCCGGAAGTGGTGTTCGGCTCATCGCGCGGTGACGAGGGGATGGATCTTTTTGCGTTGGGTTTGTGCCTGTTCGAGGCCTTGACCGGAAGCCACGCCTATCCCCGGCTGCCGGCGGGCGATCAGGCTCTGATCGGGTTAAGCAAACGCGCGCGTGATAAAGAGAAGCCGAAGCTTGATCATCCGCTCGTCACCTGCCACCCCGCCCTGTGCGCGCTGCTGCGGAAAATGACGGACCCCGAGCTGGAACGGCGGCTTTGCTCAGCCGTTGAGGTGGCGACCGCGCTCCGGCGGATTCTTTCAGACGGGGATGAACCGGAACACCCGGTTGCGGAGGACGGGCCGCACACGTCGGCGACAGCGATCACGCCAGTCCTTCCTCAGCCGGTACAGCCTGCGGCATCTGGCGGTGGCCAAGACGGCTCCGCCAACGCACTCCCGACAATTGATGGGGGGACAACACTCCCAAGGAAGATCCCTGTTTCCGATGGGGGGGACGGCAAGACGCACATTGCCCCTCCCCCTTCGCCGAAGGAAAAGCCGAGCCCGCATGAGGAAGAGCCGACAGGGGCCACGGTGTTTCCAGAAAAGGGGCTGCGCGATAAACTCGATAAAGAGATCATGCGTCTTGCGCAGCGGAAAGCGCCTCATCCTCCTCGCGTCCGCTGGCAGGTGCCCTCCGGCTTCTGGCGCTGGGCCGGGCGGGCCGCGGCGGGCGCGGCGACGCTCGCAGTCTTGGTTGCGTCGGGAACGGGTGTGTATCGTTATCGGGCGGCGGTCAAGCACGCGATCATTCCGCCATGCAATCGGGCGGTTGCGAGGGTGCGGGGATGGTGGGCCGACGTTTCAACACGCGAAGCCTTCGAGCGGACGGTTCAAGCGGCACGGACGGAAATTGCGAAGATCCAGCCCCCTTCCGCGCCTGAGCGGGTTCCCGCGTCCGCCTATCAACTGGAGGCGGTCCAGGCTCGCTATGCGGCGGAGTTGGCGGGTCTGACCAATCGCGTTCTTCCGAGTGTGGCGAAGAAACGTGCGGACGATTTCAACACTGAAATCGGGGAGGGGATTCTTGAAAAAAGCAGGGCCGTCTCGGAGCATGCGAAGCGACAGGCTCTTCAAGCGGTGAAGGAGGCCCTGCTCAAGTACGGGCAGAACGACATCACAAATGGGGTCGCAGAGCATAACCTGTATGACACTTGGTGCAAGAACGCGGGAATGGAGAAAGAGCGGTCGGATGAGCTTTGGCAAGCGTATGCGGCCTGCACGAACCGGATCGCCACGCTGAACCTGAATGACGGGAAACGCAAGGCGGAGGAGCTGGAAAGGAGCCGTTGGCAAGAGCTCCTCAACAGGAGCGTGGCTGCCGCGCAAGCCTATGCGAATGCGGGAATCGATGACCGCGCGGAGCTGTCGAAACAGTGCGGCGCTTTATCTGGACAGATCAATGAGGCAAGGTCTTTTAAAGGGGGCAAGGTCAGGACGGACGAGGCTGAACGCGTGTTGGTCCTGCTGCGGGAACGGCTGACGGCGCTAACTAACCCCGTCATCGTCCGTGTGGCAGGGCAGGAGCCTGAGTTGAAGCCCTCGGTTACGGTGAAGGTCTCGCTCGACGGTCAGAAGACGTGGGGGGTGTTGAACGCATCCGCAGTCACCAACGCTTTGCCCGGAAGCAAGGTGTGGGCACGTTTTGAACGACCGGACCACGCGCAAAAAGACCCCGTCCCATTTGACGTGCTTCCGGGTGAGGCCTGCGTGATCAGCCTGCCTGCGCAGGAGGCCTGGAGGCGAAGCGTCGCATTGGAGCGCTTGGACATTTTGCGTGGGCAGGTCCAGAAAGGGCAGTGGCAGGCTGCGTCCGCGCACACGAACCGCGCAGACACAATCCGGTTCGATCATTTGGGGCACGAAACGGAGTGGAAAAATCTGATCGCGCAGGTTTGCGACTATTGGAAAAAGGTTGAGGGTGACAGGCGCGATGAAGAGGAGCGGAGGACGCGGGCGCGGCTTGCCGAGACCGCGCGGCAGCAGGAGGTGACGGTGCTGAAGGGGCGGCTTCAGTCGTATCGCGACGAGATCGGGCGGGGCGCCGTGACGCTGCCCGCCGATTGGGCGTGGCCGCATCCGGCAAAGGGCGTCGCGGAAGACCCTGCGGTTGTCGGGGCCGGCCAGGAACTGGCGGCCGCGGTGTCCAACTGGGTGGCTGCGGTCGCCTGCGCGGATGAGCCGCTGACCAACCGGGCTGAACGCCTGTCGAATGCGGTCGGGCTGTTGGCGCGTCCGGGTGTCGGCAACCTGCTGGTGCCCTCCTGTTCGGCAGCCTTGCGGGAGCGGGTTGTGACGGCGCGGAAAGTTTTCGTTCTCCGGGTTGAGAACCGGAGCGGGCTGGCCGTGACGATGCGGGTCGGCCGGAGCGAGGAGTCGCTTGAGGCAGCCGGTCGCCGCGAGTTCCGGCTCTCGACGAAAGTTGAGGCGGCCTTGGCCCTTGTACCCGGTTACGAGGAGCAGTCCTTGCCTTTCCGTTGGGCCGAGGGCGGTGGCCAGCAGGTTGTCATCGGCCGGTTCACTCCCCGGCCGGTCGAGGTGGTGATTTCTGGGGATGAGTCGGGGTTGCGGCCGCCTGTCCGGCTCGTCTTGGCCGATGCGGCCGGCAGCGCGGTGACGGACAAGCCGGGGGCCGTCGCGTTGCGGCCCGGGAGTTATGCGCTGACCTGGTCGCGGACGGATTATCTTCCTCAGGAAATGAAGCTCGTTCTCCAGCCGGGGGACGGGCCGCAGCGCATCGGTGTGCCGGGCCGCTGGGAGCAGACGGACGCGCTGAAGATGCTGCTGGAGGCCGGTGCGGCGTGCGTGGCCAAGCGGTATGAACAGGCGGCCGCGCTGCTGCCCAAGTCCGCGCCGCTGGCGGACGCCGGGTATCAGAACACGAAGCTGAAGATTGAAGAAGAAGTCATCGGTCATTATGCGGCGCTTGCGGAAAAGGAGCTGGCCGCCGAGCGCGCTTGGCAGAAGGAAGCCCGGTTGCGGGAGTTTCAGGTCGCCGACCCCGAGACGGGCGCTCTGAGAAAAGAGCGTGGGGAACCGGTGCCTCCGAAACCGGTCAAGACGCTCATAGACGCGTGGGTGGTCGGGCGTTTCCCGGACGGTTTGAAAGAGCGGTGGCAAGGGACGGGCAGAGACGTCGAACTTGAAAACGTGCTGGCGATCTGTCGCGACGCGCACGGGCCCTATTTCCTCGATAATCATGGGCAGAAAAACGATTATTTTCCGTGGGAGGTCAGTGTCAAATTGTCCGAGGCGGTTTCTCTGGGTTATGTTCCAAACGAATACGATCTAACCTTGGCGGGATACACATTGAAAAAGTGTGAGGAAGAGTATAAACGTAAAGTGGATTTTGGAATCAAGATGGACGCCTATAAACTCGAACAGGCCCGCGCAGCCACCCGCAAAATCCGCGAGGCGAAAAAAAGAACGCCGTCGCGATTTTGAGAGCAAAGGGTCGGTTGCGATGAAGGGCCAAAAGCGAGTCCCGAATAAGTGGATGACAGGCATTCATGGTAAGGACGGTTCCCCGAACCGTCCGTCTGTTCCAGAGCAAAACGACCGGCGGACGCCTCGGGGAGGCATCCCTACCCGAAAAGGCCACACATTAAACAGAACCGGTCGGGCACAGAGGGCTATTTGCTCCAGCGCCTGAATTGGTTGTCGCGCTGGTAATCGGCACCGCCGCCGCCGCCGGAGGAGCCCCCGGCCGCGCCGGAGGAGGTTCCGCCTCCCGATGATGATCCGCCGCCGCCGGACGAAGCCCCGCCGCTGCCTCCGCTCCCGCCGTTGCCGCCGGAGGAGCCGCTGCCGAAGAGGCTTTGGAGTGTCGAGCCGGGCAGGCCGCCGGGTTTACCGACGATGTCGGCCAGAATGTTTTCGGCGGCGGCGTAAGCGTTGTTGACGGTGTCGGCGATCGCCTCCTCCACTTTTTCAACCACGGCTGCCGCCACCCGGTCTTTGGCGTCGTTGATCAGTTCACCGATGAAAGCGCCGGGGTCCTTGATGAACTTCTGAATCCACGCAATCAGTTCATCCAGGCTCTTCAGCCCGAGGTGCTTCAGCAAGGCCTCCGCGCTCACCTCGAACTCGAGGTCAACGCCCGCGCCTACTCCGACCGTGGCCCCTGCGCCGACCTTGAACTTGATCTTGCCGTCGAAGCCGATGGTGACCAGCGCGGCGGCCGACGCCGAGGCGCCGGCCTGCGCGCGCGCGGTGGCCTTGACGCTCGTGGCCACGCCGAAGACGGAGAGCGTGAGGTTGACGGACGCTTCAGCGCTGACCATGGCCTCGGCCTTGGCTTCCGCGCCGATCGTCAGCCCTTTCTCATCGATGTACGCGCCGATCTGGCCTTGCGCTTTGAGGAGGGCCTGCACTTTGGCCTCGGCCGCGGCGCTCGCGCCGAACATCTCGTTGCCCACGCTGCCTTGCGCCAGTGCGGCGAGTTCCGCTTCGATGCCGACTTCGCCGCTGGCCATAACGCCGTTTTCGCCGCTCGTGATTTGGCCCGAACCTCCGGCGTTCACGGTGTAGCCGATGTTGGCGTTGTCCCCGCCGATGGAGCCGCTCTGGTTGATGAGGGTGGTGCCGCCTTGCGCAACGGTCTGTCCGTTGTTCAGGTCGGTCCCGCCGAAGGCGTCGTCGCCCGCGTTGCTGTAGGTTTTCTCCGTCGAATGGTCGCTTTGGGTCGAGGCGCCGGCCGTCGTCTTAAAGCCGGTGTCCGTCTGTTCCGCAGAGACGGGCAGATGTATCGCGGCTGCCAGGGCGAGGGCTGCGGCGAGGGCGGTCAGGCGTGCCGGCCGAAGAAGGCGACGGAGAAGGGGTGTTTTCCCCATGTGCATGGTTTACCGCCTTTCTTTGCTCTTCGCGTCAACCGTCTTCCATTTTGGGTCGCCGCCTTTCGAGAGCGTCTCGAGGTCGGCGAGGAAACGTTTGGCGCGCGCCGCCGCTTCGCCGGAGCCGGACGAGGCGGTCACGAGCAGACGCACGCCGCGCTCGAAATCGGTTTTGCTGATGACCAGCGAGCTCCCCAAGTTATATTGGGCTTCCGTGTTCTGGGGGTCGGCGAAGAGCGCGTTCACGTAACAGGTCAGGGCGGTCCTCGCATCTTCGCGCCGTGCGGCGAGGATGCCCAGATTGTTCCAGGCGTTGGCCAGGCCGCGGTCGAGGCGGACCGCCTCGTAATAGGACTTTTCCGCCTCGGCGTGCTGGCCGAGTTTTTCTTGGGCGCGCCCAAGAACGAACCAGCCTGCGGCATCCTTTGGAAAAGTCTGGACGGCCTCGCGGGCGAGCGCCTCGGCTTCGGACGGGTTTCCGGCTTTCACGAGCAGCCCGGCGAGGTCGGCGCGCACGGACTCGTTCGGCAAAAGGGGGATCAACTCGCGCAAGGCCTTGACCGCTTCGGCCTCGCGCCCTTGCAGCGCCCTCAGGCGGGCCTGCTGCAGACGGGCTTCCGGCCAATCCGGTTTTTCTTTAAGCAGGCCGTCGAGGCGGCGGTCGGCCTGGTCGAGAAGACCGGCCTGAAGATAGTCGCTCGCCAGGAGGAGGCGGGCGTTCGGCGTTTTGTCGGTGGTGTTGACCAGCGACTGCCAGAGCTTGTCCTGCGCTTCGGGCTTGCTGCCGGCTTTGTCGTAGAGCCGGGCGGTCAGCAAAAGGGTCTGCCGCTGGTTCTGCGGGTTGAGCTTGAGGCTGGTCGCCAGATGCTGCGCCGCCAGCTTGAGGTCGCCGGCCTGAATCAGGAGGCTGGCGAGATTGTTGAGAGCGAGCCCTTGTTGGGGGTCGGTCTTTACGGCCAGCTCAAAGGTTTTCACCGCCTCCTCGGTCTTGCCCTGCTTGAGCAGGGAGACCCCCAGGTTGTTGATGGCCAGCGCGTGTTTGGGGTCGGCGGCGGCTGACCGCCGGTACAGTTTCTCCGCCTCGGAGGCTTTGCCCTGGAGCATGAGCAGGTTTCCGGCGTTGTTGGCCGCGCTCGAGGCGACGGTGCATGCGGAGGGGTCCTTGACGGCCTCCGCGTGTGCCAGCGCGTTCAGGAAAGCCGCCAGCGCCTCATCGTGACGCTTTGACGCGAGCAGTTCCAGCCCTTTGTCGTAATCGGTCATGGCAGGTCTCAGGGGTTCAGGGATTTCGGTTTTGGCGCCGGCCTCCGGCGCGCCGCTGAGCCGGGGCACGCCGCAGAAGGCCGTCAGCAGCGCAGCACACAAGCAAGGGACACAGGGTTTCATAACCACCTCTTTTCACCCGTTACTGATGCATGGCATCATGATATTGTTTCGACACGGCAGCATCCGCTTCGCGGTCTTTGCGCCGCATATCCAAGTTTTTCTGGGCGTCGGTCTCGCGCAACGTCGTGGCTTCGCTGGCGGTGATGAACATGGTCGCGATCGACCGGCTGAACACCACGACCGCCACGACGGCGGCGGCGGCGATCAGCACGGCCAGGATCACATACTCCATGGTGACGCCGCCTGCGCGCCGCCGGTCATGCCGGACAAGATGTGGTGTGGCTTTGCCCATGGGCTCACTCCGTCTACCGGAAGGCTTTCAGCTTAGGCGGTGCCTGTGAAGAGGAACCGGCACCGCCGAACGTGCCGCTCGAACCGCCCCCCGAACCGAAGGTGCCGCTTGACCCGCCCGAGATCGGCGGGGGCAGCATAGGTTCCCTCAAGGTGCCGTGCTTCTTGTCGAAGGCCCAGTCCGCCAGGCTCCGGGTGCTGTCCTTCACAAAGTTGTCGTTGATCCATTCGGCACCCGCTTCACCCGCTTTGCCACCGAGCCAGCCGCCGACCGCCCCGCCGATGATCGCGCCGGGGATCGCGCCCGCACCGCCGAACCAGACACCGACCACCGCGCCGGCTTCGGCGCCCGCCAGGGCGCCTCCCCACGAACCCACCGCGTCTCCTCCCATTTTCAATCCCTCTTTGACGGCATCGTTGAGGGCCTCGGCGAAGCGCTCGCGGTCACCGCTATGGTATGCCTCGATCACATGGCCGGAGAGATGGGCGACTTTGAGCCCTTTGAGGATCAGCGAGATGACCTTGATCTTATCGCTCGCGCCCTTGATCGAGTCTTTGTGTTTGTCAAGCAGGTCGCCGATATTCTCGCCTTTTTCAAGGGCCTCTTTGATCCCGTCGCTCAAGTTATCGATGATGCCCATGCCGCCGTCGACGGGGATATACAAAGGCGAGTCCTGGATCGCGTCGGCTCCGTCGGCGACCGTGTCGGCCCCCTTCAGTCCCAGTCTTGCGGCTTCGTCGACGACCTCGGGATGTTGCGCCGCATAGACGCCCAGGCTCGCGAAGGGGGACATCGGTATGATTCCGCCGGGGGTCCCGCCGGCGAATTGCGGTGCGGCAGCCGGTGCGGACCCGGCCATGATCAGACTGGCCAACACGCCTACCCCGAGCCGTACGATCCGAGTCAGAAATTCGTTACGGGTTGTTTTCATTGCGGCACCTCCTTGCCCCAGAGCGTCAGCGCTTTCGCGCTGGTCTCAAGATCCATCAGTTGGATGTGGGCGATGCGTCTGTCCGGTTTTTCCCCCAGGAAGGTGGCCTCGATGAACCAGCGCGGCGCGGAGGGGTTCGCCAGACCCATGATCACGCTGTCCTTCGCTTTTGAGAAGTAGACGGGGCTGAAGTTGGCGCGGATCTGCGGATTCAGGGAACAGATCGTCTCGATGATGGCAGGAGACTGTTTCTCGGAGAGGAAGGATTGGAGGGCTGCCTTGTCTCCCGCTTTCAGTGCGCGGATCAGCACGCCGCTCTGCACCAGCCAGCCGTGGTTCTCCTTGTCGAGATAATCCTGAAACATCTTCAGGCGGGTCACCAAGCGCGCCTTGATCATGATCAGCTCGCCGACCTGCGAGTCAAGCTGGCCCTTGAGCGGCTCCGGCAGAAGGATGGGCACGCCTTCCGGCGGATAGAGGCGGGTGAAACGCTCGACAGAGGGCGCATACAGCCGTGCGACCGCCACGGTCAGCGGCTCTCTCAGCGGATACAGGGAGAGGGAGGTCTCTGGAGTAATTTTTGTGACCCCCCTGAGACTCTCGCCGCTGATGAAAAAGAAATCGGAGAGGGACGCTTTCGGGGTGTCACCGCGCTCGACCTCCTGCGCCAAGACCAGCAGGGCGTCCGCCCATGGGTTATAAAGAGCCACGACCGAATGCAGACCCTTCATCCCGCCAACCCAGACCACCGCACTGGTGAAAAAGTCCTGAAGCGCGATATTCTCTTTATCGTTAAAGACCTCGCGGACTTCCTGCTTCCATTTTGACTTGAAGGCCGCAGTGCCCCATTTTTCTATGGCGGCATCGATGTTGCCGGCCGCATGGAGCCGGAACAGATTGGCGGTCAGCCCATGCAAGACGCCGGTTCCTGCCTGTTCAGCAGTCGGCTCTCCGGCAACGGTCTCCGCGCCTTGAGCGGTGAGCGCCGCACCGAAACCCGCGAGGGTTGTCAAAGCGGTCAGGATTGTCATAAGGCCTCTCCTTTTTAGAGGGAACGTTTTTCTATGGTACATATCCGCATCCTTTCTGTTGTTGGCAAACACGTTTAATTCGGAACATCTTAATGAACCACCCAAGCTTCGGACGAACCGTACGAAACCGATCCGCCGCCGCCCATCAGGAATGGGGCGCTTTCGTTCTCGGGTGCGCCGCCGCCGCCGTAGAGCGGCTTCCACGGGCCGCCTTTGACCTCGTTCAAAAGCTTCCCGGCCGATGTGCCGGTCCATGTCCGGTTCTCGCCTTGCACCCAGGCCCGGTACAGGGGCAACAGCGTGGCGTCCCAGTCGCTGGTTTTGAGGTTCCAGAGGTCGTCCTTGCCGACCCGGTCGAACCAGGTCTCCTCATATTCTCCCTTGCAGTCGGCCCGCGGGCGGGTCGCGCCCTTTTCCGGCGGATTGTAGCCGGCGCGCGCGGCGGTTGCGGTCCACATCGAGCGCGCGCCGTCTTTGAAGGTGAACGGACGGATGATTCCGAGCTCGCCGCCGGCCACGAGGAACTGGAGGGGGTTGTTCAGGCGGCGGGTCAGACCCACGGTGAGGGCGCCCTTCTTCGAGAAGAACGTCTTGAGCAGGATGTTGGCCTTGGCGATCTCCGAGGTGAACCGGCCATCGCTGACCTCCTCGGCCTTGACTGTGCGAAGCCGTCTTGGGAAGGTCGCGGTCCTGACGCAGCCTTTCTTGGTTATGATCCAGAACGAGCTGGTGTAGTGCCATTCCGCGACCAGCACGCGGTCGCGTTGCTGGTATTCGCGCTGGATGCCCTCCTGTTGTCCGGCGGCGACAAACCATTGCCCCTTCTCCGAGCCCTCCCCGAAGACCTCTTCCGAGGTACGCCCCTCCTCCGGGATGAAGTTCGAGTGCCGCAGGAAATCGTCCTCCCGGTTTTGTTTGAGGATCTCGAAGTTCTCCTTGAAGGGGGCTTCTTCCTGTTTCAACACATAGCTGATCTTGCCGCCTCCGGCGAAGCCGTCGTTCCAGGTGTCTTGGATGTTGGCTTTGAGGATGTTCTCCACGGCGGCCGTGATTTTCTTAGGCAGGTCCGTGATCAGCCGCTCTTCTTTCTTGTTCATGTCGCGGATTGTTTTTTTGAGGTCGTCGATCTCAGGGCCGAGCGTCTGGTAATCTTTCTTGTTGTTCCGGGCGTTTCTGCGGGCCTCCTTGATCTGGTCGATGGTCACCAGGGGCATCCGTTTGTTGAGCCGGACCTTCTCGTGGTTGGAACGGTCGCCGATCGAGACGTTGTATCCGGTCACATACCACGGGACGCCGCGGTGCGTGGCGCAGGGGCTGGGAAAGTTGAAGGCCCGCATGGCTTGGTTGTCGATATTCCATTTGAGCAGGACGCGTTCCAGCCACTTGTCGACGATGTAGTCCATCTCCTTCCGGACCATCTGCACATAGCTCCAGGACATGGCGCGGTTGAGCGCGGCCACGCGGCTGTTGCAGTCGGCCTGCACGATGGCCGCGGAGTAGGCTGCGGCGTCGGCGGCGTTCTGGAGCTCGACGCGCTGGCGCACGGTCTCGCCCACCGCATAGACCGAGAGCCCCATCATGAAGAGCGTCAGGAAAACGATGACGGTCAGGGCGAGCACGACCCCGCTCTCGTCCTTCCACAGCCGCACGGCGGCTCTGTTCGCTGCGCTTAACATGGTTACCAACCGGGGGCCGGCAGGCCCATCTGAGACACGGTGACATAAGGCTTCGGCAGGACGACGGTCTCGATAAACCGGATGTGAGGGTACCGGACCGCGTCCGCATCGCCGATGTTTCCGGAAGCGTCGCCCCGCTTCTCCTGCCACTCGTCGCCGTCGCCCCACGGGCTGAGTGCCCAGCCGATCATGGGGCCGACCAGCGGGAAGAGCAGCGCGAAATCATGCTCCACCGTGGCTTTGACATTCCAGCGTCCGACATCCTCGACCTTGCCTTCTTTTAAACGGGTTTTGCGCGCCGCGCCGCCGGAGCCGGGGATGTCGCCCCAGCCCGGAATGCTTTTGGCCGGCTCGCCGGACGTCTCGCCGTGGACGATCCACGCGCAGACCTGCCGCGCGGCCTGTTCGGCGGCCCGGTCCCGCTCGTCCTTGTGGCAGACCAGCGCGGCGCGCGCCGCGCAAAAGGCGGCATAGTGGACCACCTGCTTGGCCATCCAGATATGGGCGAACTGCATGCAGGCCAGGATCAGGGTCAGGATGACGGGGGCGGCCAGCACGAACTCCATCATCACGGAGCCGCCGCGCAAAGCATGTGAAGGGGCGCCTTTCCGAGACGTCCGCGGCGGTTCGGGCAGATCCGCCCTGCCGGAAATCGACGCCGAGTGACTCATGCTGACCTTGCGCCCCCTCTCATCACGCCAACGCCACAAGCAGGCCGACCGAGATCGGCACGCTGAACGGGATCCGGAACTGTGCCGAATCCTTGGGCGGCAACACGGCGGCGCCGGCCGCGCGGTCATAGCGCCAATCGACCGCGCACCGCACGGCGTGCTTCAGCCGCGCGCCGTCCAGCTGGCCGAGCGCCAGCATCACCAGCCCCATCACCACACCCGCCAGCGACGTGGCCCAGAGCAGCACTAAAAGCCTGCCCCAGCCCACCATCGCTCCGGCGGCGAAAAGCATCTTCACGTCGCCGCCGCCGGCGCCGCGCAACAGGAACGGCACCAGCAGAAACGCGCCCGCGCCCGCGCCTGCGGCGAACCCGTCCACGAAGCACGGCCACCCGCCGTAGGCCAGCCTGAAGACCAGCGCCACGGCCGCGCCGCCGAGTGTCCACGCGTTGGAAAGGCGCCGCGTGCGGCAGTCCGACCACGACAGCACACCGGCCCACGCCGCGCAAACCACCCACAACAGCAACACGTCGACACTCATAAGACCGTCACTTCCCATGGGCGGAACCGCCCGGTCCTCAGGCGGCCCGCCACAGGTCGTTCCTGATCAGAAACGCGACGGTTCACGTTCCGCCTACTGGTGCATGCTGTCGTGATAGCTCTTTGCGGCCGTGTCATCCGTGCCCTGCTTCGTGCGTGTTTTGTCCTGAGCCTGCTTGGCGCCCGAATGATCGGCGGTCGCACCTTTTGCGGCCGAATCGAACATGCCGACGAGGGTCCGGCCGAACATCGCCACCGCCACGACGACGGCCGCCGCGATCAGGACGGCCAGGATCACGTACTCCATCATCACGCCGCCGGCCCGGTCGCCCAACAGGCGGCACAGCACTTTCTTCGTCCGACTCCGGTTCCAACTTTTCATGTTCTGCTCCTTTGACAGGCGAACCACGCCTTGGTTTGGTTGTCCGCTGAGTGCTTTTGTTTTGTTTGAGGAACAGTTACGGCAGCGGCAGACACACGCCGCTCATAACCATTCGGTAAAGGTTTACGAACGCATCGCCGAAAAGACCGAAGCTCTGATCAATGGAGCTGGCGCCCGTGAAGGTCGGGCCCGGGACCTTAACCAGCGCGGAAGACATGCCGACCAGCGGCAGGACGATCAGGATATTGAGGAGCGCGTACTCCATCAGCACGTCGCCACGCTCCCCGCTCAACACTCGGCAACCCCGTCTTGCGGCGTCCCGAACCTGTCTCAGGTCAGCCATACCTTCATGCCTCCACGAAATACCGCACGTCACATTGCCGTTAATATACCCTTCTCCCAACGTGTGCACAAGCTGAAAAGATCTCTCGGGTGCCGGAAATCCGGAAGGGGGTCAAACGCGAGATCTGCGCTGAAGGCTGGCCGCGCCCGCCCGGGAGGCGGCCAGCCAGTCGGCGTCAGGCGGGACGCCGCCGCTGTCGAGCATGGGGCAGCGCAGCGCGCGGTTGCAGCCCAGCGTGGGGATCAGGGGGAAGGCGTGCCGCCTCATGTCGGGCGTCCCGACCCGCGCCGGATGGATCAGGCATCCCACGCGCCCCGTCTCCCGGTCCAGATAGCCCGCAAAACAGCAGCTTCCGTAGCGCCGCTTCCAGAACCAGGCGCTGAGGCCCAGCGTCAGCGGGACCAGCCACGCGGCCAGAAGATGGTCGCGCCAGCCGCCGCGCGCCAGGTGCAGCCGCACGAGGTCGCGCAGGCGCGGCCGCGCGTCCGGACGCAAGCGCCCCTCCGCCGCGCGCGTGTTGGCCTCGAGGAACCCCGCGATCCGCTCGGGCTGCCAGCGCATGTTCACGCAGCAGCCGCAGCATCCTTGCCTGTAGGACTGACACTCCATCGGTCTGAAAGGCCTCCCGGTTTACGTTGCCGCACATCCGCAGAATAGACGTAAAAAGTATGCGGAAAGGGGCGGGAAGCGTCAACGCGGAAACGCGAAACGAGAAAATCAAATCGTTTCAGTTGCGGGACGTCGGAAAAACCGCTAAACTATTGCGCCAACTTTCGCAGCCCTCATGCCCGGAGCATGTTGTGAGCGGAAGCCCCAACCCGAAAAGCATGGAGACGAACGTAATGGCCTGCAAGAAAACAGCCACCTGCGCCTGTAAGGCGTCTGCCAAACCGACAGCCAAGAAGGCTGTTTCCGCAAAGCTTCCCACGCAGCATGAGGAACTGATCGCGTGGGTCAAGGATTTCGCCAAACTCACCCAGCCGAAGAACGTTTACTGGTGTGACGGCTCCAAGAAAGAGTACAAAGAGATCTGTGAACAGATGGTCGCCAAGGGCGCCTTCGTCAAGCTGAACCCCAAGAAGCGTCCGGGGTGCTTTGCCGTCAACTCGCACTGGTCGGATGTCGCGCGCGTCGAGGATCGCACCTACATCTCGACGACGAAGCGCGAGGATGCGGGGCCGACCAACCATTGGATCGCTCCGGCCGAGTTGAAGAAGACGATGACGGGCCTCTACAAGGGCTGCATGAAGGGCCGCACGCTGTACGTGATCCCGTTCTCGATGGGTCCGATCGGCTCGCCGATCGCCAAGATCGGCATCGAACTGACCGACTCGCCCTACGTCGTGGTCAACATGCACATCATGACCCGCGTCGGCGCCAAGGTCCTGAAACAGCTTGGCAAGGACGGCGAGTTCATCAAGTGCCTGCACTCCGTCGGAGCGCCGCTCAAGGCCGGCCAGAAGGACGTGGCCTGGCCCTGCGCCCCGATCGAGAAGAAGTACATCTCGCACTTCCCCGAGACCAGCGAGATCTGGTCGTTCGGTTCGGGCTACGGCGGCAACGCGCTGCTCGGCAAGAAGTGC
>CAYZQL010000007.1:0-34784 GCA_964480555.1 uncultured Lentisphaeraceae bacterium
CCCCGACCGCACCGCCTCGCTGGGCATCTTCGTGCCGTCGTGGATGGACACCCCGGTCCGCACCACCTACCGCTACCTTCAGCACTGGATGCAGCATCCCTACCTCTGGCGGCACCTCCAAGGCGGCACGCTCCGCTCGTGGGGCGCCAAGTCGCTGCAGGAGTCCGGCGCGCGCGGCGAGCCCTTCCTGGCCGGCGACGGCTTCGCCCGCATCGGCGAGGGCTCCGGCACCACCAACGTGCTCACCAACTCCGGCGTGGACGAGGCCTGGCGCAGCGGCGTGCTGCTCGCCGAGGGCGTGATCGAGATCCTGAAGAACGGCGGCGAGTTCACCAAAACGGCGCTCGACGCGGCCTACGTCAAACGCCGCCGCAAGGACCCGCTCGACGCGGAGCTGCAGGTCGCCAAGAAGGCGCGCGACGGCTTCCAGAAGAATTTCATGCTGGGGCTGATGGGCACCGGCATGACCGGCATGACCGGCGGCGCGCTGAACCTCTCGATCGACTCGTGCCCGCCGTCGGCCCGCATCCCGACGCTCGCGAGCGCCTGCGCGGGGCGCATCGCGCCGGACAAGCTCGCCGAGACCGTCGCGGCCTGCGCCAAGGCCAAGCAGCCGCTGCACGACGCGCTCATGACGCTCGCGGGCTGGCCCGAAATCCCCTTCGACGGCACCCTGCTGATGTCCCACCAGGACGTGCTCTTCAAAGGCGGCAAGGTGCAGGCCGCGGGCGGCTTCGCCGACCACGTGACCTTCGCCCAGCCCGAGCTGTGCGCGACCTGCACGGAGCGCACCTGCATCGAGATCTGCTCCGCGCAGGCCCTGATGCCCGGCGAGGAGGGCGCGACGCCCGAGTTCGACCGCGAGAAGTGCGTCCACTGCGGCGCCTGCATCTGGAGCTGCTCCAAGGCCCTGCCCGGCGACCCCGAGCGCGCCAACATCGAGTTCGGCGCCGGCTCCGGCGGTCTGCACTCGAATGAGAATTAGGCGGATATAACGCTCAACATTCAACTCCCAACGATCAACTCTCAAGTGGCGGATCGGTTCGCAACTTGTACGTTGAGAGTTGAACGTTCAGCGTTGAGCGTTCACTCGCCAGTACGTCCGGCGCTACGAGCTGGACGAAAGCAGCGGATGCGCGCTTCTGCTCGCACGTAAGCCGTTTCTGGAGCGCACGCACATCGGCCCGTCGGGGAGGGCAACAACATTGGGACAGATTATCCGACGGCTTTTGCAGGTTTTCTGCAGTGTTCGGTTATCGCCGAAACGTCAATTTTCAGATGGTCTGCAAGCGACGTGATCCGTGCGACAATGTCTTTCGCGACTTCCTCGATTTCCGCAGCGACTTTGACGTTCTCGCCGACATACAGGCGGAGCGCGACGACCAACGGTTCGAGGATTTCCGCGCACGCGGATTTCCGAAGAATGGCTAAGGCCTTCGGCGCACCTCCTTTGGCCGCCAGTTCAATGAAAAGGGAAATCCACTCCGTCTTTCCTCTGTCAACCCCGGCCGCATCCGCCAAAGCGGTTTCAAGAATCTTACAGGCGTCATCCAAGCGCCCCTGCCGTACGAGAATGGCCGAGTAAGTCCAAAGTACTCTAACCTGGTTGGGCGCGAGGGAAATCGCTTTTTCCGACAACGGAAGCGCTTGATCCAGTTCGTTAATCGACAGCAGACCTCGGCTGATCCGGTCGAACAACGCAGGATCGGATGTGGCTTTGCTGAGCACTTCTTCTGCCAAGGCAATCGCTTCGCTGTCCCTGTTTGCCGCAGTATGCGCCTGAAACAGAAGATCCCAATCCGTAACGTTGGCGTCTAACAGAGCAGCCGTGCGAAAAGCTTCACAGGCTTCCGCAGACCGATGACAGAACAAATGCAAGAAGTCGCCGAACATTCCCCAGGTGTCTGCATCTTTGGGGCTGATTCGTAACGCTTCGCGAAAAGCTTGCTCGGCTTCTTCTAGTCTGTCTTCTTGACAAGAAAGCGTGAGTGCCAACAAAGGCCATGCATCTTGAGACTGGGGGTCAACTGCAATTGCCCTTCTAAATGCATGGATGGCTTCCTCAAGACGACTCGTTGAGTGAAGCGCACAACCCAATAATATCCAGTGTGAGGCATTCTCGGGAAATAGATCGGCCAGTTCTTGTCGACATTCAACCTCCCTTTGGAGACGATTTGTTTTTTTGTATATATCGCACAATGTACTAAGCGCAAGTCCTTTAATCTTTCGCTGGTCGGGTGAGATCAGTTCAAGGCAACGCAACAAGGACAGCTCGGCCTGAGTGATGCCCGGTTGCGGACTCCTCCAGCAAGACAAACCAAGCATGGCCCAAGCCAGTGGATTTGAAGGGTCGATTTTAACTGCCTTGGTGAAGGCTTCGCAAGCAGAGACCGGATCCTTACGTGAGAATATTAGGATCTTGCCGAGCGAATACCACGGGGAAAACAACTGGGCGTTCAACGCAATACATTGGCGAAATGCGGCTTCAGCCTCGTCAATTCTGCCGCCATTACGAGCAAGAAGATCCCCAAAAGCCTGCCAGGCTAAACAGAATGAACCGTCGCATTCGATTGCTTTCTGGAAGGCCTGCTCCGCTTGCGAAACAGCATGACGGCTCATGTGCCAATAACCGAACATGAGCCAAATGAACGCATTATCTTTGTATTTGTTTACAAGAGATTCAAAAAGCTCCTGTGGGGCATTATTAGCACTTTCGTCCGCGATATGTTGAAGGCTGTCGATGTCTGCGTCTTCAATCGTGAGAACGTAAGGGCGAACAATGCCAGCATCGGGTCCTGTCTTTGAGGCTGTTAGTGAGCGCAATGTTTCGGGCGCATCAGGGGCCGACAGAACAGAGAGCGGGATATTCAGTAACAACGAAAGATAGCTCTTATCGTCTGGTGACCGGGCGATCAACTCTCTGAATAAACGGTAGTACTCTGCGCGCGCTTCCGTGGCGAGTTTGCAGGCTTCTTCGGCCATACGGTGGACAACGTCACAGAGCTCATCAGACGCATAGTAACTGGTCATGAAACGGACAACCGCTTGGATGCGGCCCTCGCAACTGCCACGGCGGCGCAGCAGATAGTAGATGTTGTACAGGCGTTCGGCGACTTGATACCACTTGGAGCGACCTTCCTTGGCCGCGATCACAACGAACCCGCGTGCGACTAAGCGGGCTAACAGCGCGCTGGTCATATTGATCGACAACCGGGTGTTTTGTGCGACCGTTTGCGCGGTGCTTGGGTCCCACAGATCGGCCAGCGTCGTGTAGACCCTGCGTTCCGTCGCGGGCAAGCTCTCGATATGGCTCTTGAAATAGTCGGTGTGGTCGTCAACGAGTCCGAGGAGATTGTCCATCACTTCCCGGAGGGAAAGGGTAGCGGCAAAGGACGACAGGATGGAAAGCAGTCGTGGATTTCCCCCCGTCAGAATGTGAAGGGGTTTAATGCTATTGGGGGAGGGGCTTTTCCCTGTCTGTGCGGCCCAAAGGGCGACGGTCTCATCCAGCGTCAGCGGTTTGAGTTCGTGCGGCTTGAGCAGTTCATACAAGGCTTTGTCTTGCCGACTCATCTCTTCTGGTTGGGTTGTTGCTGTCGCCAAAAGCATCAGGCGCGGTTCGTTGAGTAGTGTGTGCCGCAGTTCCCACGCGCCCGTGTCGGACATCTGATCTCCCACCAACATGTTAAAATTCTCAACGATGAGCAGCAGGCGTTTCTTTTGGTTGTCAGCAAAATCCAACAGGTGGGCCAGAGTACGATCCCGAAGCCGTTCATCGTTCGATTCTTTCAGCAGTTCCGAATGGGTTTCTCTCAACTGCTGATTGTTGGTGGCGATGGCCAAGTGAAAGAGGGCTTCCAGCCAGAACGCGCCGACGGAGTCGACACTGTAGCTCTCTTCGCTGAAAACGATCGGATACCAATGTCCGCTCAACTCGGCATCACGCCGAACCTCCGCAACCACTCTCAGAACCAGTGTGGTTTTCCCCATTCCACGAGGGCCGAGGACCAATACGTGTTGATTGGAGTCCGCCGTGTTGTCCCGTATTGTCTGAAGCAACAGGTCAAGGTCGGCCTTCCGAATGGCGAAACTCGCAATGAGTTGATCGTCCGTCATGAAGGCCGGATTGTATTTGAGAGGACGGGTCGACATCAGATGGTCCTTTCCGCAAGGGGTGTATAAAAGGCCTCGTACCGTTTCCGCCACCAGTCGCGAAGCAGTTTTGAAATGTATTGAAACTCGCCGTTCGATTCCCGCAGATAGCCGTCATGTTGGAGGACCTCCAGAATCTCGCGCTGAGCCTTGGCAAGATCAATATCGGGGAATCGATGCAAATCCCGCTGGATGCGAAGCGCATCTTTCGGCAAGCGGCCGACGACGGCCGCTTCGGTCAACAGTTCCAAGGCGATGGTGAATCTCTGTGGCCCCAACACCAGTTTTAACCGTTCTTCGTAATGCGTCAGTTCGGCATGTCCCTGAATGCTGAGCATTTCTTCGTTGTAGACGGCTTCTACCTCGTCGGGGAAGAAATCCATTCTGTTGCGCCGCACGCACCGGTCGTAAACATGGGAAAAGAACATTTGGACGTGATGGGGGATACAGCAGCCCAACTGTCTGGTCATTTCGGAGGTCGCGCCGGGGTGGAAGATGATGCCGTATTCTTGGGCGAGTGCATCAAGACAACCTTGTGCCGTTTCGACATCCCAAGGGTTCAATTCGAAAGGAGCGAATGTGTTGACCGTGGCGCTGAGTCCGGCTTGATTGAGTACCGGTTCCAAGCCGATGCTGCCAGAAAGGATCATTCGAACCGCGCCTTGATGCCGGATGCTGTTTTCCCTCAGCCACGACATGAACTGCTCAACCACGCGTCTGCCGTCCGATGTAACTGTTCCTTCGTCGTCTTTCAGTACTCGGTTGAGGAAAATCGAAATCTCGTCTACACAAAGGAAGACCGGTCTTTCTGACGACGCGAGAATAGCGAACAATTGGTCACCTTTCTCTGCCCAGTTGGCGTTGGTCAGTCCGGCCCGCAGTTTGACCCCCAACTCGTTGACGCTGACCTCTTCGACGGTTTCGCTGAGACGGCATAAAATATTTGAGAACATATCTTTGCTTTTATCCCACAGCGACTTGAACGGCCGCGTGGCGAGGCTCAACTCGACAATCACATCGGCAGCGGAAGCAGCCTTTTGAAGGTCGATGAACAGACAGGTGTAACGATCTTTCAAACGGGCCATCGCTTCTTTCATGAGACTGGTCTTTCCCATTCTCCGCTGGGCTACCAACAGCACATGTTGCCCATCATCAATTCGCTGGATTAGAAGCGATAGATCTTCTTTTCGATCCCAAAACCGATCCCCAGTGGCCACGTTTCCATAAGTGCGTTTCATTGAAACCTCCTTAATCGTGAAAAACAGCAGCATAATAATTGCCAACGGATTTGTTGTCAACGGATTTGTTGGGAGTTTTTTGGATGGGTGCGACTGAGGGTTTTGGCAACAAAACTCTGGCGGTTTTCGCCGACCCCAAGCTCTGCGCTACCTGCACCGAGCGCGCCAACATCGAGTTCGGCGCCGGTTCCGGCGGCCTGCACTCGAATGAGAACTGAGCGATAACCGCGAATCACGCGCAGAGGGACGGGCCGAAACGCCCGTCCTTTTCTTTTGACGCCGAGCCCTGATCTTTGATGCTGGACGTGCAACGTCTGCTCGCCGGGGATTTTGGGGTTTGACTGTTTTCCTCCGCCTCCGCATAATGGAGACAAATTGTGTGCTCCGGTTGTTGCCGGTCAAGCCTCTGGGTTGCCCGTGGTTAAGTGGTTAAGGAAAGGTCTCATAACATGTTGACTCGACTGAACGTGCTGGGTGTTCTCGCGGCGGGGTTGTGTTGCGCGGAGGCGTTCGCGGCGACGCCGGAACTGCCTGCGGCGGTGAACGGCGTCATCACGCTCACGGGCGAGTACACGCTCACGGAGGCGGACGCCGAGGCGGTCACGAACGTGACGCAGTTCACGCTTTCCGGCGCCTCGACACGGATCATCTTCGACCTTTCCGAAGGTGCGTCGCTCCGTGTCCCGGGGCGCATCGGCGGTAGCGGAAAAATCGTCAAACGCGGTAAGGGCGCGCTCTACCTCGACAACCCCGTCTACAACGCCTATCAGGTGACGGGCGGGCTTCTGATCGAAGACGGCGGACTCCATCTGCCCGAACAGCCGGGCGGCTACAACACGAGCAACCACTCCGCCATCGAGCTGAACGCGCCCGGCGTTCTCTTCATGACCGGAAGCGATACAAACAGCAGCAGCTACCGCACGGTCGTGAACCGCCTCACCGGCGACGGGATGATCACGAACGCCTGGGCGAAGAACCAGACGCTCCAGACGGATCCCGGCATGTCCGACTTTTACGGCAAGATCAGCGGAAAATTGACCATGCTTTATGTCTACCCGAGCAGCACATGCAATCTGCGGGCCACGAATTTGACCTTCACCGCCGGGGTGCAGAGCTTCGGCACGATCGGGCTCGTGAAGGTGGGGTACGACGCTTCGTCGCCCTCCTCGATGGGCTGCAACGGCTCCTTGTCGCTCACCCCGAACGGGGGCACGGATTACGGTCGCTTCGTCTACCTCGGCCAAGGCGAAACGACCGTGAAGACGCTGGCCTTCAACAAGTGGAACGTGGCGAACGCGATGACGGCGGACGGCGGCGTGACGGGCGGTCTCGTGTGGAACGGCCCGATCTCGGTTTCGGATGGCTATGGCGTCATGAACAGCCTCTACTTCACGGGCGAGCACACGAACGCCTGCGAGGTGGGTGGCAGTTGGACGGAGCCGGCTGGCGGCGCCGCGTACGTCACGAAGAAAGGGTCGGGTACGTGGCGTTTCCGCCACCATGCGAGCCGCGCGATGAAGGGCGTCGTCGACGTGAAGGAAGGGACGCTCCAGTTCGAGTCGCTCGCGGAAAAAGGCACGGTCTGTTCGCTCGGCCTGTCCACGCTCACCTGCTCGAATATTGTGGGCGGCGCGTTTAGCGAGACGTATCGGGTTCCTTATGCGTTCGTTCTGGGCGGCGGCGCCAAGGGCGAGGCGACGCTGGAGTGCATCGGCCGCGCCTCCGTCACGAACGCGGACGCGGCGGCTGCGCGTCCGCTCGTCCTCGCGGGCGCGGGACGCCTCAAGACCAGCGGTTTTTGGCCGTTCGCCCTGAAAGGCGTCTCCTCGATCGCCGCCTCGCCCTGCACGCTCACGCTCGACGGCACGAACGCGCTGAGCGCGCTCTCCACGGTCACGAACGGCGCCTCGGCGCTCTCCGTCGTCAAAGAGGGAACGGGCACATGGACGCTGCGGGGCGCGCTCGACTTCTCGGGGGCGCTCGCGGTGAAGGCGGGCACGCTCGTCGTCGAGGGGCCGGACACGCCGTATGCCTTTTTCCGGCTCTCGATCAACACCATCAATTCGCCTTTCTATGGCAGCGGCGACACGTGCATCGGCGGCACGGAGTTCGCGCTCTACGACGCGGACGGCCTCCGCCGCAACGTGGGGCTCGCCGTGCCGGCCTCCACCGTCGCGCCGGCCATCACGCTTCTGCCCGGCGAGGCCTCCATCGACGAGCCACTCTCGAAGATCGCCTACCCCGCCTGGTTCACGAGTCCCGATCTATGGCTCCGCAACTTCTTCGACGAAAACGGCGGTTCCACGTTCCTCACCGGCACCCCCGCGGGCGCGCCGAGCTACGCGAACACCTCGTCCTGGGTGACCGTGTCGATGCGGCTTCCGGCAAATTCGCCCGCCATCACCTCGTACGACCTCATGTGCAACGGCGGCACCACGCGCCGCATCTGGGGCTATGAGGTGCGCGGCAGCACGGACGGCGCCATGTGGGACCTTCTGGACGAGAAGGGGACGAACTTCTGCAAGCAGGTGACGGGGCAGGTCTGGTATTCGGACGGCTCCTCCACCGTGACGGGCGCGCGCCACGGCTTCACGATCGCGTCGGCGGCCGCATACGACGCGAACGCCGCGCAGCTCGCGAATGTCTCGGGCGTGCGTGTCGCCGCAGGGGCGACGCTGAAGGCCAAAGGCACCGTGACGCTGCCCGCGCTCACGCTCGACTGCGCGAACGGCAACGGCACGCTGGACGGTTTCGCGTTTGCGGATACGGGCGTCGTCAATCTCGTGAATTTCACGCCGGGCTCGGAGGCCCAGAGCGTCCCGATCACGTTCGCGAACACGGACGCGGCGACGCTCGCGAAGGTCAACGGACGCACCTGGAACGTGAGCGTGGACGGCGTTGCCGCCCCTTCGATACGGGTGAGCCTGAGCGCCGACCATGCGAGGATCGCCATCTTGGGCACGATGATCCTCTTCCTGTGAGACGGGACAAGATGGCGGGAGGGGCCTTGCCCTTGGACGAGCAGACGCTCGTCCCTCCCTGTGTGTGGGATCGCCCGTTTAGTTTATTGGCGGCTCAGCACAGCTTCGCCCTCCACCCTGCGGATTCGCTTGAAAATAGAGGGCGAGGCTGCGCCGAGCCGATATAGAGCGATCCGAACGTGCTGATCATAGCGCCGTTCGGGACAGGTCATCTGTCGGAAACGCGGCCCGCGTCATTGGAGGAAGACGACGAAGCCCGGCCAGACGGGCGCGGTGGCGGAAAGGACCTTGCCGTCGCCGGAGACGGAGAGGACCGGGCAGGTCTTGCCGTTCGTGTCCGTGAAGACCGCCGCATTCTTGAGGTTCGTTAGAACCGCCGCGTTCGCGGTGACGAGTTCGACGAGCTTGATCGTCTCTTTCGGGCTCGCCTTCACCCAATCCCGGGCTGTGATTTCGAGCGTCGTCGCGCCGAAGTCCGCGAGCCCCGCGAGGCGGGCCACGGACTGGATCGCGTTCAGGTGGATCGGCGCGCGCGCCGTGCCGTTGGTGTCCGAGAACCCCTCCGCGGGAATCTCGAAGGCGATCGTCGCGCCGATGTTCTCGTAAATGGAGGAGACCTTGCCAGCCCCGATCGCCCGCACGAGGCCGTTCGTGCCCGTGACGCGCAGTCCCGGCTTGTAGCACGCGGCGTTAGTCGAGCCGAGGTTGAGCCCGCCTGTCAGCTCGATCAAGCCGTTATCCGCCCGCGCGACGCCGTTCGAACAGGCCGCGGTGGGCGTGTTCCGATTACCTCCGATGATCAGGTTGCCGGCCGCCACCGTGCCGCCGTTTTCGGCGATCACGGCGGAATGCGTGCCGCCGACGTTCAGATCGGCCCAGTTGCCGTATTTCGAACCCGCGCCGCTGACGCGGATCAGCCCGTACGTTTTGAGCGGATTGTTATTCGCGTTGAGGGTGAGGTTGTCCTGCGGCAAGAAGACGCCGCCGTTGTCCACGACGAGACGGGCCGCGCCGTTCATGACGAACTTGAGGGAGACGACGGCGCCGTCCGTCACGCGCAACTCGGCATCCTCGAATGACGACGGGCTCGTCGAAATCGACGCGTTGAACGTGCCGTTTCTGAAAACGAGCTGTCCGGACATCGGCGTCGTCTGGGAATACGGACACGTTCCGGATAGACCCGTCACCGTCTGCGACACTTTCGTGGTCCTGAACGTCTTGCCGTTCAGGTCGAACGTGTAGACCCGCGGCGCGGCGAGCGTTCCCGCGGTGAAGGAACCGATATTGCAGATCTCGGCATCCGAATCGAGCGTGACCGTGTAAGTGCCGGCCGGAAAGTTGTTGAGCGTGTCTTCCCCGCGCGGCCTCTCCGTCGGCGTTACGCCGCCGGTTTTCCAGTTCGCGAGGGTGTCCCAGTGGCCGTCCGCCGCGCTCGCCCACACGTAGGTCTCCAGCCAGCCCTCGTCCGTGAACTCGAACGGCACCGTCGTTTCGAGGTCGTTGTCGTTCACCACACGGAGGCGGCACCAGTAGTGCTGACGCTGGATGCACCCGGGCAACTGGAACATCACCGAACAGGGCGTGGCCGCGTCGATCAGGGTGGAGAGGTTCGTCACGACGGAGCCCGTGAAGGTTTCGTTCGTCGCATAGGTGAGTTCGACAAGCGTCGCCCGAGTTGAGAGGTAACCGTAGGTGTTGATCGTGAGGGTGATGTCGCGGACGCCGTTCACGACGCTGTCGGCCGACGCCACCGTGAACTCCGGCGGCGTCGGGTCCTCGCCCATCGACGCCGGCGCGGTGATGGACAGCGTCGTGCCGCCCTCGTCGATCGAGAGGACCGGCGCGTTCCCGGCCGCGATGACGGAGGCCGGCACATCGACGAACACGAAGCCGTTCGTGAGCGTCTCCAGATCCGTTTTGTCGCCGCCCGACTTGCGGATGGAGACGAGCGGAATCGTATTGCTCGGGTTCGCGGCCGCCCACGCCATGCAGGCGATGCGGAGCGAGGTCGCGCCGTTGTCCGGATAGGAGGTGCTGCGCGTCGTGTTGAAGGCGAGGTTGTCGATCAAGAGCGGCGCGCGGGCGACGCCGTTCGTGCGGTAGCCGTCCGCCGGGATATCGAACGCGATCGTCGCGCCGGTGCGCGCGTAGCAGGTGAAACTGGCAGTCGCGGCCGTGTTCGTCACGGCGACGAGCGCCGTCTCACCCGCGAGGGTGAGGGTCGGCTTGTACGCCGTCAAGTTCGCGCTGCCGAGGTTGAAGCTCTGTGCGTTGAGCGTGCCGCTCCGGACCTGCACGAAGCCGTTCGACCCGTGCGAGCCGGTGCCGACCGTGAAGTTCTGGCAGTTGAGGGTGCCGCCGTCGAGAAGAAAGACGCCCGAATCGTCGTTGTTGACAGAGATCGACCGCCCGTTCATCTCCACGCGGGAGTTCTCGCCGGTCACGCAGAGGAACGCGAAGCCCCGGTGCCACGCGCCGCTCTGGAAACCGAGATCCGCCGTCGACTTGCTCCAGTTCCAGACGCTGCCTTCCTTGACGAACACGCGCGAGGAATCGTTCCAGTGGAACACGTAGGCGTTGAGCGTGGCGCCGCCCGAGAGAATGAGGCCGCCGTCGGCCTCCATGCCGCTGTTGCCGAGAAAGATGTAGCCGGACGAGAAATCGAACGTGCCGTTGCGGAACTCGTAGGTGCACGCCGGGGTATCCATGTCCAAGGTGCTCTTGTAATAATAGTAGCCTGACACGAAGATGGAACTGCTGTTGGGGACGGTGAGCGTCAGCTTGCGTCCCTGCATGTCGACCGCCATGACGCGGCGCTCCGAGGCACCCGGCATGTTGGACTGGTCGATTTTCGAGACCGTGATGTCGGCGGCCGTGTCGTTCGTGATGGTGAACGTGCCGAGCGCGCCATACCTGATCGAGTCGGTCGTCTCGGGCAAAGCGGCGGGATTCCAGTTCGAAAGCACACTCCAGTTGCCGGACACCGCCGCCTTCCAGTCGTGCCGATCGGCGCGAACCGCCGTTATCGCCGAGAAAACAATCAACGTGCAGAATATTAGCTTACGCATAAGAGCTTCTCCCGATTTGAAGTTCACTTCCGTGATTTACACCATTCATTCTCCACAATCAACACGTTGTTACCATATCACCATCCGTCCGTGCGGTCAACCCGGCAACGTCCGCTCTGGGCGCCAGAAACCCGCAGAAACCCGCATTCTCTCCGCCGGCAGAGCGGCGGAGCTACAGCGCTTCGCAACGGGCGCATCCTGTTTCATTGACCTTGTCGGTCAAGCTCCTACGCGACGCCGTTCCAAGAGCCCGCGAGCGTGCTTTCTGTGTGTCCGGCGCCCTTCAGACGCGCGCGCGTTCAGCGGGTGCGCAGCCCCCGCTGTACCCGGTCCAAGCCCGTACAGCAGGGCCTGCGGACCTGCTGCCTCCCGGCTCGGGTGGTCAATGAAACGGGGATACGCCCCTTCGCAACCCCGGCGCAAGATTTGCCTTTCCGACGGCACGGCTGTTGACGGCGCCGGGGCCAGCAAGTAAGATACATGAATAAGGAATAATGTTATGCTGAAAAAGAGTTTGGCTGCCGTCTGCATTCTCGTTTCCGCGCTCGCCGGCATGAGCCTGCGCGCCCAGAACGCCGCGCCGAAAGACCTCAACGCGGTGAACAACACGCGCGGCAAGTCGGACATGATGGCCGACTCGCCGGTGACCTTCCCCGCGAAGGGCGCGCTGCCGAGCCCCTTCCCGGCGGATGTGAAAACGCAGAGCTTCCCGGCGGAAAAGGAGTACTCCATCTTCGAGACGCCCTGCCGCTCGCCGGCGCAGATCCGGGCGATCCAGGCGCAGATGCCGACCGGCACCTTCACGGTGGTCCGGGCCGACTGGCGGCACCTGCCCCGCACCCGCAAGGCGTTGACGGAGGGCGGCAGCCTGCACATCCTCGGCCTCGGCGACAGCATCATCAACGACACGATGCGCAGCGGCTGGGTCGCCCTCCTGCGCGAGGCCTACCCGAAAGCCAACATCAAGGGCACCGTCTACGTGCGCGGCGGCGGCAGCTGCAAGCACTACCGAGCCGAGAGCCGCGTGCGGACCTACCTGCTGCCGCTCAAACCCGACCTCGTGATCATCGGCGGCATTAGCCAAGGCAAGGACTACGCCGCCATCCGCGACGTGGTCGGCCAGATCCGCGCCGGCCTCCCCCACTGCGAGTTCCTCTTCACCACGGGCGTCTTCGGCAGCACCGACCCGCGCTCCGACGCCGCGATGGCCGCGGCCCAGCACTCCGGAACCTCGGACTACGGCCGCGACCTGAAGGCGCTCGCCGACGAACTCGGCTGCGCCACCTTCGACATGACCACGCCCTGGATCCAGTACATCCGCTCCTCGGGCCTGCACCCGCACCTCTTCTACCGCGACCGCGTCCACGCCAACGCCTTCGGCGAGCAGATCCTCGCCAAGATCATGCTGGCGTGGTGGATGCCGTAAGGGGGCTTTCCTTCCAAGATGAGGCAAGGGAACGCCATCGTTCGCGCGCCCTCCTACTGTTATGTTCGAGTCTGTTCATCTCTATAGCGTCGTCTACCTGATCGGGTCAGCCCTGTGCGCGATGACCGTCTTTCTGGGGTGGTTCCGGCGCAACAGCCGCGGCGGCTGGGCCTTTCTCGGCCTGATGGGCGCCTGCGCGGTCTGGACCGGCGCGGCCGCCGTCGAATCGGTCGTGCCCGGGCAGTCGCAGAAGATTCTCTGGTCACAGATCGAATACCTCGGCCTCGCCAACATCAGCGTGTGCCTGCTCCAGTTCGTGATCTCCTACACGCATCAGGGCCGGGTGCTGGGCCTCGGTTTGCGCGCCCTGCTGTGGTCCCTCCCCATCGTCTCGCTCATCGTCGTCTGGACCAACGGCTGGCACCACCTGCACTGGAGCGGCTTCTCGTACGGGCCGGCCGGCGAGGAGGTCCTCATCTATCACCGCGGGCCTTTCTTCTGGGTCGTCATCGGCTACACCTACCTGCTTTCGGCGGTGGCGTACGGTTTTCTCATGCGCGCGTATCGCCTCTCCGACACGGCGATCCGCCGGCAGTACGGCCTGTTCATGCTCAGCTGCCTGTTTCCGTTGGGAACCGGCCTGCTTTATATCGCGGGCCAAGAGCTCGTCAGAGGGATCGACGTTTCGCCGCTGGGCTTTAGTGTGGCCGGCCTCATGATCGCCTGGAATCTGCTGCGGCTTAGGCTGCTCGATCTGGTGCCCATCGGCCGGGCCACGCTGGTGGAGCAGATGCCGGACGGCATGATCGTGTTCGACACCCAAGGGCGGCTGGTCGACATCAATGCGGCGGCAGGCCGGATACTCGAAAACGCCGGTGCGATAAAAGATGCGGAGGCCCTTTTGCGATCGAACGCCGCGTTCACGCCGTTGTACCTGGCCGAGCACGCCGCGCGCGCCGAGCTGAGCGTCGGCGATTCCCGCGTGGTCGACGCCCGCATGGTCCCGCTGTACGGGCGGCGGGGCCGCCTCGAAGGAAGGCTCTTCCTCTTGCGCGACATCACCGAGCGCGTCACCGCCGAGCGCGAGCGCGAACGCATGATCACCGAACTCACGCAGGCGCTGGCCCAGATCAAGACCCTGCGCGACCTTCTGCCGATCTGTTGCTCCTGCAAAAAAATCCGCAACGACAAAGGCTACTGGCAACAGCTCGAGTCCTATATATCAGAAAACGCCGGCGTCGCCTTCAGCCACGGCCTCTGCCCCGAATGCGCGGGCTCCCTGTATCCCGATCTGAGTCCGGCACACGCCGAGCCTCCACCAGACTGCCGCGCTTAGCAAGCCGCCGCGCTTGACTTGCCGCCTTCTGTTTGTCACGCTTTGCGCCATGAAAACGGCTTTGATCACCCGCAGGACCTTTCTTGAGACAACCCTCGCCGCAGGCGCGGCCGCCGCGCTGAACGCGCGCGCCGCGGACTTGACCCATCCGCTCCGTCTCGGCGCGCCGGCCTTCGCCAAGACCGACGACCCCGTTGAACTCGCCCGCTGGCACTGCGCCCAAGGCTACCGCGCCGCGTACTGTCCGGCGATCGCCCTCAAGGACGCCGACCGCATCCGGGCCGTCGAGAAGGCCTTCAAAGAGGCCGACGTCGTGATCGCCGAGGTCGGCCGCTGGTGCAACCTGACCGACCCCGATCCGGAGAAGCGCAAGAAAAACCTCGTCACCGTCACCGAGGGGCTCGCGCTGGCCGACGCCGTGGGCGCGCGCTGCTGCGTCGACATCGCGGGCTCCTTCAACCCCGACGTCTGGTACGGGCCGCACCCCGACAACTTCACGCCGCGCTTTTTCGACGCCGCCGTCGAGAACGCGCGCGCGATCATCGACGCGGTCAAACCGCGGCGCGCCAAGTTCTGTTACGAGATGATGGGCTGGACCATGCCCGAGACGCCGGAGCGCTACCTCGCCCTGATCAAGGCGGTGGACCGCCCCGGCTTCGGCGTCCATCTCGACCCGTGCAACCTGATCAACTCGCCCCAGACCTTCTACCGCAACACCGACGTGCTGAACGCGTGCTTCGACCTGCTCGCGCCGTGGATCGTGAGCTGCCACGCCAAGGATCTGGCGTGGGAGGTCGAGATGAACGTCCACTTCCGCGAGGTGCTGCCCGGCACAGGCAAGCTCGACTACGCCACCTTCCTGCGCCGCCTCGCGGCGCTGCCCGAGCCGCCCCCGCTGATGATCGAGCACCTCAAAGGCCCCGAAGAGTACGCGGCGGCGGCGAAGTACCTTGTCGACACGGGCAAGGCCCTCGGCCTCACGTTTTGACTGTAATGGGTAATCCCGATCATGGGTAGGGACACCTCCCCGAGGTGTCCGCGGACGGTTCGGGGAACCGTCCGCGAATATACACGACTCACTAAAAACCTGATAAGGGGAAACATGAAACGAGACCGGACTTTTCGGGAACATCGGGGCGTAAACCTTTTGCTGGCCGGTGCCCTTGTTCTCTGGACCGCGGCGTGCGTGTCGGAGAAAAACGGCGGCGGCGCGAAGACGCCCGCGCGGCTGAAACGCGCGGACAGCTTTCTCGGCATCCACTTCGATTTCCATGCCCGGGAGGACTGCACGACGGTGGGGTCGAACACGACGCCCGCGATGGTGGCCAGCATCCTCGACCAGGTGCGGCCGGATTACATCCAGATCGACTGCAAGGGCCACCCGGGCTATTCGAGCTATCCGACCCGCGTGGGCCAGCCGGTGCCGGGCTTCGCCGGGGGCGACCCGCTGCGCACCTGGCGCGAGGTGACGGCCGCGAAGGGCGTCGCGCTCTACATGCACTACTCCGGCGTGTGGGACGCGGCGGCGGTCGCGAAGCATCCCGACTGGGCGGCGGTGGGCGCGAACGGCAAGCCGAGCGCGAAGATCACCTCGGTGTTCGGTCCGTATGCGGACGAGCTGCTGATCCCGCAGCTGCGCGAGTTGGCAGGCGTGTACGGCGTGGACGGCGCGTGGATCGACGGCGAGTGCTGGGCGGCGGTCCCGGACTACGGCGCGAAAGCCGCCCAAGCCTTCCGCGACGCGACGGGCATCCAGGCGCTGCCGAAAAGCCCGGCCGACCCGCACTGGACCGAGTTCCTGCAGTTCCACCGCGAGGCCTTCCGCAGCTACCTGCGGCACTACGTCCGCGAGGTCAAAAAGACAAACCCCTCGTTCCAGCTGTGCAGCAACTGGGCCTTCACCGACCACATGGCGGAGCCGGTCAGCGCGCCGGTGGATTTCCTGTCGGGCGATTACGCGCCGGACGACAGCGTGAACTCGGCGCGTCTCTCGGCGCGGTTTCTGGTGCGGCAGGGCATGCCCTGGGACCTGATGGCCTGGAGCTTCAGCCGGACGCGCGGCCCGGACGGCCAGCATCTGCAGAAGTCCGCGCAGCAGCTCGAGCGCGAGGCCGCGGTCGTGGTGGCGCTGGGCGGCGGCTTCCAGGCTTACTTCACGCAACGGCGCGACGGCTCGGTCCGCCTCGAGCACATGCCTGCCATGGCGGAAACGGCGGCCTTCTGCCGCGAGCGGCAGGCGCTCTGCCACCGTTCCGAGCCGGTGCCGCAGGTGGCCCTGTTGCTTTCCACGGCCGGGCATTACCGCCAGCTCAAGAGCCTGTTCGGCCGCGAGCTGTCGGGCGTGAGCGGCGTTTTGCAGGCGCTCTTGGAGAGCCAGAACACGGTGGAGGTGGTGAGCGAACACCAGCTCAAGGGGCGGCTGTCCGACTATCCGCTGATCGTCGTGCCGGAGTGGGCCTATCTGGAGCCCGCCTTTAAAAAGGCGCTGGTCGCGTATGCCAAGAAAGGCGGGAGCCTGCTGCTGGTGGGGCCGAAGTGCGCGGCCCTGTTCCAGGCCGAGCTGGACGTGACGCCCGTCGGCGAGCCGCTGGCGAGGAAACCGACGCTGTCGTTCAACGGCGAGCAGGCGCCGCTCAAAGGCCTCGCCCAAGGCCTCCGCCTGGGCGCCTCCGCCGAACCGTTCGGCACCCTGCTGACCGGAGAAGGTTCGGCCGGACAGCCCGCCGCGGCGGTGACCCCGCTGGGCAAAGGGAAGATCGCCGCCGTCTACGCGGATCTGGGGCAGAGTTACAACGGGGCGCGCAACCCGGCGGTGCGAGGCTTCCTCGGCGCGCTGGTCAGAAAACTTTTTCCGGACCCCGTGGCGGAGGTGTCGGGCTCGCCCGACGTGGACGTCTGCCTGATGCGCAAGAACGGCACCCTGCTGGTCAACCTCATCAACACGTCGGGGCCACACCAGACCGCGCCCATTCAGGCGACGATCGCGCCGGTGGGGCCGCTGGCCGTGACGCTCCGGCTGCCTTCCCGGCCTTCGGGCATCACTCTGGAACCCGGCGCGCAGCCGCTGCCCTTCGAATACCGCGACGGCACGGCGAAGCTGACGGTCCCCTCGCTCGACATCCACCGCGTGATCGTGGTGAAATAAGCACAAGCCTCGCACCCCCTTTCGCCAACCGATTATGAAATGAGTCGGCGAAAGGGTTGACGCGGCAATTCTAATTTTGACAAATTCGAGGTCCGGTCCGGGTGGCACCGGACCCTCCCAAGCTACAAATACGGCCATTCCCGCGGGAGGGACGGGTGCCACCCCGTCCTAAAGCGACCGAGAAAGCCAAATTTGCTGAGGGTTGACGCGGCAGTTGTAAGTCCGTCATACTTGCGAAGTGTTATTCGGAGAAGGGAAAAAAGATGAACGGGATAAAGATGAACAGGATAGGGAATAGCCGTCGGGTCGTGTCATGGGTGCTGGCTGCGTGCGCCGCCATGGGGTTGGCGGCCGACGTCCCGCTGGACCGGAATCTGGTCGCGCTCTTCGCGGACCTGCACGCAACCTCGGCAAAAAACAACCCGCACCAGCGCGAAGGCGTGGCGCGGTGCGTGCGCGACGTGCTGGCCCTCAGCCCGCGTCCCGCGAACGTGCTCTTCTACGGCGACCTCTCGTTCAACCACGGCGACACCAACGACTACCGCCTGCTGAAAGAGCTGGTCAAGCCGCTGGAGGACGCGGGCGTCCGCTGGCACGCCTGCTTCGGCAACCACGACCGCCGCGAGTCGTTCTTCTCGGTCTTTCCCGAGCGCAAAGCGGCCGCGCCGCTTGTCCCGGGCCGGCTGGTCACCGTGGTCGACACCCCGCACGCCGATTTCATCCTGCTGGACTCCTGCCTCGAAGGGCCCGTCAACGGCGGCATCGACGACGCGCAGCGCGCGTGGCTGCAGCAGACGCTGGCCCGCGCCGCCAAGCCGGTTTTCGTGGGCGCGCACCACCCGCTCGCCGAGACGGGCGTGGCCGGACTGATGGCCTCGAACGCCGTTTACACGGCCTATCTCTACGGGCATAACCATGCCTGGAGGCCGCATCTGCAGAATGGCGTCGACGCGCTCTGCCTGCCGTCCACCGGCCACTGGGGCGACATCGGGTATGTGCTGGTGAACCTGGCGGCCGACGGGGCGGTCTTCACGCTGCATCAGCGCGACTATTATACGCCGCGCCCGGCCGCGACGCCCGAGGCGATCAAGCCCGAGTGGAAAGCGCGCGTGGCCAAGAACGACGGCAGCCAGTGGCGCGTGTCGTTCAAACCCGAAGACCGGGGCTTTGTCCCGCTCTTCAACGGCAAAGACCTCGCCGGCTGGGAGCCCTGCAACATCGCGCCGGAAACCTTCACGGCGCGCGACGGCATGATCGTCACCACCGGCTCGCCGGTCGGCACGCTGCGCACGGCCAGGATGTACGAGAACTTCGTCCTGGAGTTCGAGTGGCAGCACATGAAGCCCGGCGGCAACTCCGGCCTCTTCATCTGGGCGGACGGCCTGCCCGTGGCCGGCTCGGCTTTTTCGCGCGGCATCGAGGTCCAGATCCTCGACCCCGGCTTCAACGTGAAGGGGAAGAACGAGTGGTACAGCACGCACGGCGACATCTTCGCGGTGAACGGCGCGGCCCTGACGGTCGCGGGCCGCATCTCGCCGGACGGCCGGCGCAGCTTCCCCTCGGAGGAGCGCACCCGGCCCTCGCCCGAGTGGAACCACTACCGCGTGGTGGCGAACAACGGCGACATCAGCCTCAGCGTGAACGGCAAAGAGGTCACGGTCGCCAAAGCGGCCTCGCCCCGCAAAGGCTACCTCATGCTGGAGTCCGAGGGCTCGGAGTGCCGCTTCCGCAACCTGCGCATCAAAGAGCTGCCCTCGACCGGCCCGAAGCCGGAGGAGACCGCGCGCGCGGCCGACGGGTTCGTGCCGCTCTTCACGGGCACGGACCTGCGCGGCTGGAAAATTCCCGAGGGCGACAACGGGCACTGGAAGGTCCTGAACGAGGTGATCGACTACGACGCCCGGAGCGAGGCCGCCGGCGACAAGAGCCTGTGGAGCGAGAAAGCGTACAAAGACTTCCAACTCGTCGTCGACTGGCGCATCAAAGAGACGCCGTACCAGAACCCGCACGTTTTCAACATCCTGCCCGACGGCAGCGAGGCGAAGGGGCCGGACGGCAGGCCCGCCCCTCTCACCCTGCCCGATTCCGACTCCGGCATCTACCTGCGCGGATCGGGCAAATACCAGGTCAACATCTGGTGCTGGCCGGTCGGCTCGGGAGAGATGTACGGCGTGCGGCGCGACCCGGCCCTGCCGCCGGAGGTGCGGGCGGGCGCGACGCCGAAGGTGAAGGCCGACAACCCCGTCGGCAAATGGAACCGCTTCGAGATCACGGTGCGCGGCAACACCGTCAGCGTGGTGCTGAACGGCCAGACCGTGCTGCCCGGCGTGACGATTCCCGGCCTGCCGGAAAGCGGCCCGATCGCCCTGCAGCACCACGGCGGCCTGAAGGACGGCGCATGGAACAGCCCGCCCTCGCTCGTCCAGTTCCGAAATATTTTCGTCCGTGAATTGTCTCCTCTCTCCGTAGAAGGGAACGTCCCATGACTTTTTCCGACATCGCCGTGAACCCCGACCTGATCAACGCCTTGGCGAAACAGCGGATCACGGAGCCGACCCCGATCCAGGCCGTGGCCTACCCCGTGCTGCTGGCAGGCAAAGACGCCTACCTGAACGCCGAGACCGGCACCGGCAAGACGCTGGCCTATCTGCTCCCGCTCTTCTGCCGCATCGACGCCAAGCTGCCGGCCACCCAGCTCGTGATCGTCGCGCCCACCCACGAGCTGGCCCTCCAGATCCAGCGCCAGAGCTGCGAGCTGGCGGTGAACGCGGGCTGGCCGATCAGCACGCTGCTGCTGATCGGCGGCACGCTGATCGACCGGCAGATCGAGAAGCTGAAGAAAAAGCCGCAGGTGGTGGTCGGCTCGCCAGGGCGGATCCGCGAGCTGATCCAGCTCGGCAAGCTGAAGGCGCACCAGATCAAGAGCGTCGTCATCGACGAGGCCGACCGGCTGCTGGGCGAGGAGAGCCTGCCCGCGATCCGGGAGCTGCTGCACGTGGTGCCGCGCGACCGGCAGCTGGTGTTCGTCTCGGCCACCGAGCAGCCGGAGAGCGCAGCCGTCATCGCCTCGCTCGCGCCCGGCCTCGTCATGCTGCAGACCGCCGCCGCGCCGATGAACCCCAACATCGAGCACCTGTGCCTGGTCTGCGAGGAGCGCGACAAGCCGGACGTGCTGCGCAGCCTGCTGCACACCCTGAAGCCCGCGCGCTCGATCGTCTTCGTCCACCGCACGGAGACCGCGGAGATCGTGGCCGCCAAGCTGGCCTATCACCGCGTTCCGGTCGCGCAGCTCCACGGCGCGTTCGACAAGCAGGAGCGCAAGCAGGCGATGGAGGATTTCCGCAGCGGACGCGCGGCGGTGCTGATCGCGTCGGATGTCGCGGCCCGCGGGCTCGACATCCCCGGGGTCACGCACATCTTCAACCTGGACGCGCCCACGCTCAGCAAGGCCTACCTGCACCGCGTGGGACGCACGGCGCGGGCGGGCGCGTCGGGCGTGGCGGTCACGCTGCTGACCGAGGCGGAGTCGCACCTGCCCCGCCGCTTCGAACACGAGCTGGGCATCGCGGTGCGGCGCGTGCGCCTGCGCGAGGGGCAACTCCTCAAGCTGTAGGCCCCTCGTTCAAAAGGGAGGCCGTGTGCGTTGTCCGGGTGCACTGTCCAGCAGCGGCGCCAGGCAGGCCCACGACGCCTCGGCGAGCTCCGTTTGCGGTCGCACGCACAAAGGCCGTCTGCCCGTCTTCATGGTAGGAGCTGCGCACCAGCGGCTCGCTCGCCACGAAGTCGAACCCGAGCGCAAAGGCCCTGTCGCGGAGCCTCCCGAACTCGGCCGGCTCAACGTAGCGCACGACCGGAAGGTGGCGCGGGCTCGGCTGGAGATATTGCCCGGCGTAAAAGATGCGGCAGCCCGCCGCGCGGGCGTCGCGCAGGGTCTGGTCAACCTCTTCCGCCGTCTCGCCGAGCCCGAGCATCAGGCTGGTCTTGGTGATGAGCCCCGCCTCCGAAGCTTGGCGCAGCACCGCGAGGGAACGGGCGTAGTCCGCCTGCGGCCGCGCCTGCGGGTAAAGTCGCGGCACCGTCTCGAGGTTGTGGCCGAACACTTCCGGCCGCGCGCGGATCACGGCATCGACGGCGGCGGAGCTGCCGCCGAAGTCGGGCACCAGCACCTCCACGAGGATGCCCGGCACGGCGGCATGAACCGCCTCCACCGTCCCGGCCCAGAGCGCCGCGCCGCCGTCGGGCAGGTCGTCGCGCGTGACCGAGGTGATGACGACCTCTTTCAGGCCGGCGTCTTTTACGGCCGCGGCCACGCGCTGCGGCTCGCCCGGATCAGGCGGCAGAACCTCGCGCTTGTCCACGTTGCAGAAGCGGCAGCCGCGCGTACACCGGTCGCCCAGAATCAGCAGCGTCGCGCGGCCGTGCGCCCAGCACCGCCCGAGGTTGGGGCAGAAAGCCTCCTCGCATACGGTGTGAAGGCCATGCGCGCGCAACCGCTCTTTGGTCGCCAGAAACAGCGCGTTCTGGCCGATCTTCACGCGGATCCACGGCGGTTTCGCCCCGCACACGCCCGCTGTTTCTGTCTCGCTCATGCCGTCCATTAAAACATAACGCGCCGGACGGTTGAAGGTTTATCACTCGGCTTCGAGCCAGACCGGGAAGGAGCGCTTGATCTTGTAGGCCTTCAGCGCGGGGTCGTTCTCCGGCACGAGGCAGTGGCCCAGGCCGGCGGGCAACGCGGCGAAGGCCGCGTCCCGCACCGGCGTCAGCACCCCCGCGTACGGCACGTTCACGGCCTTGTGCGCGAGGCGGTCCGAGGCGTCGACGTAGTCGTAGTACAGGCTGAACTTGCCCTTGAGCAGCCCCGTGCGCGCCGTGAACGTCAGCGTGGCGGACGCGGGGTTCACGTCCGCGTACTCGTACCGCACGTCGCCGCCCTCGGCCACCTTCGTCGGCTTCGCCCCCTTCTCCATCGTCATGCGCATCCCCGCCGCCGTCACCCCCACCCCGTCGGGAATGACAACCGGCTCTTCCGCGCCGCCCGCGTGGCGGAACAGGGCCCCGCCGGCCTCCGCCCCGAAGAGGTAGTGCGCCGCCAGCGACGGCGCGCCGCTGTAGTACCCGCCGCACGCGTCGAGCAGCGCGCGGAAGCCGTCCGGCCCCTTGCCGGGCTTCTCCCAGCGCACGCGCCAGCCCAGATCGCGGTCGGTCGCCACCGCCCCGCGGTCCGGCGCGACCCACAGCAGGCCGCCCGCCCAGCCCTGCTTCGCGTAGAGCGGCGCGAAGAACGGCACGCACGCGGCGTCCCCGCCGAAGAGCACCAGCCGCGACGACTGCGCCACCTTCGTGCCGTCCGCCAGCACGCCCGCGATCTTGGCCGAGCCGCCCTTGCCGACGGTGACGGCCAGATAGCCGACGCCTTGCGGCGCGGCCTCCGCCGAGCCCAGCGAGAGCGTGTCGTACGCGGGCAGCGCGACGGTGTAGTAGCCCAGGTAGCGGTTCAGCTGCGCCTGCGCCGCCGCGTCGCCCTTCCCGGCGAAGCGGTTGCGCGCGCCGTCCAGCTCCAGCCTCCCGCCGACGGAGCCGCCCGACAGCGTGCCCCAGACCCGGTCCTGGCGGACGTAAAGGTCGAGCGTCTCGCCGCCTTTGCCGGGCAGCGTCGCGCGGCACGTGCCGTCCGCCTCCGTCGCCGTCCACGCCTTGGCGCTGAAGCTCAGGCTGCCGCGCTGCAGGACCGCCTTGGCCGTCAGCGCGCCCTCCTTCTTCGTGACCTTCACGCTCAGCGTGCCCCGCACCGCCGTCGCCGTCCCCGTCCCGAACGTCTCCCCGCCGTAGAAGTAGCCGTCAAAGGCGCCGATTGTCGTTTCCGGATTCCCTCCAGACAGCAGCCTGACCGACTTCAAAAAAACAGCGCTGTCTAAATCGTACATTTTTACCAGACCGACTCCCGGAGCATAGTACTCGTAGTCACCCGCCTGGCCGTCATCAACACAGGTCAGCATCATACAATCCGAATAGGTTCCTGCCGGAACAGAGACAGAGCCTGTGGTGGTTAAAATCTCGACCTCATCTATCCAAAGATAATACCTCTCCCCAGCCTTTGGGTCAGAAGGCATGCGCAAATAATCGTCTTCATTATACTCCTCAACGGGATAGATGTTCTCGATATTGTGTTGACGCAAGCGCCACACATTCCCGGCTTGGTCCTGCGCGTACCACTCTTCGCTGGTCCCGAACCGGTCAGAATAGCGCACCTTCACACAGTTGATGCCGTCAACTTGCTCTTCGGCAACGGCCTCATAAACAAAGGTCGAAGCGTTTTTTTCCCACCCGTATGTCCACTTGGCTCCGACCGTCAAAGGGAAATACCGATTGTTGATCCTGGCGGAATTTGTGTCAAAAGAAGGTTCTTCGACTTCGAGGCTCTTTCTCCAAGACATGCGTCCTGAACCGCCTTCTTGCGATACCGATCCAAAGGAGCGGCCCATTCCCAGGGCCGGCAGGCCCAGCAACAGAAAAAAGACGCCCAGACCATACCTTCTCAATACGTTTTTTTGGCTCATGTTTGTGTTCTTCATCTCCGTTTCGACACGTTCAACAACATCGCCCCCATTGAACAGGATATCGCCCGGAGTCTTTTAACCGGCCCTCAGTTTCCTATCGCCCTCTTCCGGATCGCCTCGTATTCGGCCTCCGTCAGCAGACCCTTCTCGCGCAGGGCTTTCAGTTCCTCCAGCTTCTGGGTGAGAGACGGTCCGGCCGGCGCCGGCGTCGGCGTCGGAACGGAAGCGGTCTTTTCCGGATAAGCCGTGCCGGTCATAATCGTGCCGTACTTGAGGCCGATCCAGACGTAGGCCCATGTGTCGATGACACGGATGTCGGTCACGTGATCGTTCCCCGCCGCGGCCATCAGGTTTTCGTAGGCCCGGAACTGGCGGTCGTTCACTCCGATCGGGATCACCTCGAACAGGCTCAGGCTGGAGGCCTTGCCCATCACTTTCCGGCCCCGCGTGAGATCCAGCCGCTCCAGCGGCGCGTTTTCGAACTCGACGCGCATCCCCGTGCACCCCGCGCCGACCAACGCCAGCAGCCCCGCCCCGACAAGTGTCCTGACGCTCATTTCACCGCCTCCCCCGTGATCGTGACCGTGCGCACCGTCCCGAGATAGTACCAGAACCAGTTCTCCTGCAACGTCACGTCTATCAGCGCCTTCGCGCCGGGCCGCTGCGCGAGCGCCTGCTGATACGCCCGCTTCGTCCGCGAGTTCGTGCCGATCGGAATGAACGACAGGAACTGCGAGCCGCTCGCACGGCCCTCCACGCGCCCCAACCGCGTCGGATTGTCCGGCGGGTTCGGCACAACCAGCGCCGGGTTCGACGCGCATCCGCTCACAAACACCAAGGCCAGAGCCGCCGAGGGCCACACCCTCAACTTGCCTCCTTTTTTCATCCTTCCTCCCTGATCGTCCTGTACCGGCATGCCCGCATGATTATTTTCACGAGGAACAAACCGGAACGCATTCCGACATTTCGCCACTAAATTGATTGAAGTGTACTCTTCTCCAATCGTCCAGGCAATATAAAAACAGAATAATGAATGAAAATATGGCGTTCATGTGTTCTCGAAGAAAAGAAAGAGGTGCCTGACCTAACGTCGCTTAAGTAAAGACCGTTAACGTGTGCGGATTCTTTTCTTTGTGTCCGTTTCGCGCAGGCGCGCGTCCCTCTCCGGTTCATGCCCGGTGCGCAAGGAGGCCCGCGCCATCCCGGCGGGGCCCTTACTCCGCCTCGAGCCAGACCGGGAAGGAGCGCTTGATCTTGTAGGCCTTCAGCGCGGGGTCGTTCTCCGGCACGAGGCAGTGGCCCAGGCCGGCGGGCAACGCGGCGAAGGCCGCGTCCCGCACCGGCGTCAGCACCCCCGCGTACGGCACGTTCACGGCCTTGTGCGCGAGGCGGTCCGAGGCGTCGACGTAGTCGTAGTACAGGCTGAACTTGCCCTTGAGCAGCCCCGTGCGCGCCGTGAACGTCAGCGTGGCGGACGCGGGGTTCACGTCCGCGTACTCGTACCGCACGTCGCCGCCCTCGGCCACCTTCGTCGGCTTCGCCCCCTTCTCCATCGTCATGCGCATCCCCGCCGCCGTCACCCCCACCCCGTCGGGAATGACAACCGGCTCTTCCGCGCCGCCCGCGTGGCGGAACAGGGCCCCGCCGGCCTCCGCCCCGAAGAGGTAGTGCGCCGCCAGCGACGGCGCGCCGCTGTAGTACCCGCCGCACGCGTCGAGCAGCGCGCGGAAGCCGTCCGGCCCCTTGCCGGGCTTCTCCCAGCGCACGCGCCAGCCCAGATCGCGGTCGGTCGCCACCGCCCCGCGGTCCGGCGCGACCCACAGCAGGCCGCCCGCCCAGCCCTGCTTCGCGTAGAGCGGCGCGAAGAACGGCACGCACGCGGCGTCCCCGCCGAAGAGCACCAGCCGCGACGACTGCGCCACCTTCGTGCCGTCCGCCAGCACGCCCGCGATCTTGGCCGAGCCGCCCTTGCCGACGGTGACGGCCAGATAGCCCACGCCCCGCGGCGCGGCGTCCGCGCCGCCCAGCGAGAGCGCGTCGTGCACCGGCAGCGCGACGGTGTAGTAGCCCAGGTAGCGGTTCAGCAGCGCCTGCGCCGCCGCGTCGCCCCTCCCGGCGAAGCGGTTGCGCGCGCCGTCCAGCTCCAGCCTCCCGCCGACGGACCCGCCCGACAGCGTGCCCCAGACCCGGTCCTGGCGGACGTAAAGCTCGAGCGTCTCGCCGCCCTTGCCGGGCAGCGTCGCGCGGCGCGTGCCGTCCGCCTCCGTCCCGGTCCACGCCTTGGCGCTGAAGCTCAGGCTGCCTTTCTGCAAGACCGCCTTGGCCGTCAGCGCGCCCTCCGTCTTCGCGACCTTCACGTTCAGCGTGCCGCGCACCGCCGTCGCCGGAGCGCCGTCGAAATCCCCCTCGCCGTAGAAGTAGCCGTCAAAGGCGCCGATTGTCGTCAACTCGGCACCGTCTGAAGGATCATCGAAATGCCCATCAATCCATTTCGCATACAGCGTTTGTAATCCCGTAACGACGGACCCTTCTGTGATTCGTACACCGGTACCGTCCGGACCGGTCCACCAACCCGCAAAGTGGTATCCCTCACGTGTCGGAACAGGCAAGACGCCGTAGGTTCCCCCAACACGAAGATTATGTTGCGGAACGGCAACATCGCCTCCCTGCCCATCCAAAGACACGGTCACGATCACGCCCGGGCCGCATTCGAGAAACATCATCGAATAGTCGATCTTCGCCCTCGTTCCCGCCCCGGCGGCATAGCCGGAAACAAGAAGAAAATCATACGTGGGGCCCGCACTGCGGTCAGCGTGCTGGACGACCCCCAGGTAAGCGACCGCTGACGTGCTGACGGCCATGACCGGCACAAACAACTGGTTGCGGAGCGGGTCTGTCTGACGGTAAACCGTATCGACCGTCCACCCCGTTTGCGCTTTCTTTGCATGACGAAGGTTCCCGCCGAAACTGATGCACCCCGCATAATAGAGATGCTCCGACGCATGGTCGCAGAACACGATATGTGGCGTGCCTTGAGGGTCGAACCGTAAATAGGGTGTCCATCCCGTACCCTTCTCGCCGTCACGTGCCACATAACCGTCAGACCGGTCCGCCACGGTCTCCCGCACCCAAGAGCCGTCGCCTTGCAGCGTGTCGTAAAACAGAAACGCCGGTGAAGCGGTTGATCCCGTCGTCACACGGGGTATCCCGAAACCTGCGACAGCGACCGTGCCCGCCGGACTGACGGCGATCGATGCGCCGTACCCGTAACTGCCGTAGCCGGGGGCGAAGGTCCGGAGCGCCTGCGAACGCCATTCTCCCGACACGTTAGACGCGTAACAAAGCTCATCCTGAACATAGGCCCCAATTTCGGTGTCGGGGATGTTCTGGTACACATAACGGGAACAGTAGACCACATGCGCCTTGCCGCTCCCGTCGATAGCCAGACCGGTCGCGCGCGGAACACGGAAAACTCCGGGGTCCGTGTTGCTTGAGTAGTAGGTGAAATCGTACCGAACCTTGTCGACATCCTCTCTGTCCGAGAGTCCGGTTTCTTCCCACTGCCATTCGCCGGTTTGGTCGTTGCCGTAGAGAGAGGCCCCGAAAAGAATATGGAAAGAATTTCCCGGCCCCTTCTCAACCGTCATCCTGAGAGGCAACCCGCCGTACGGCGAATAGCCGGGAACGGCGGGGTGGGCGATCTCTTCTTCACACGTCCACCGCCCATCGCCCGTGCGCACCATGTGGAGAACGGAATCATCCCCGCCGATAAAAACATGGGGCCGGTTGCTGGCGTCGAACTGCAGACAGGCCGGATCGCGCAAAGGGTCGTCGTAGTCTACGCCGAACTCACGTTCGTTGTACGACACGATCACCTCGTTCTGCCACGCGCCTCCGGGTGTCCGGAACCGGTAGACAAGATCCTTGATGTCCGCGCCGCCCCACCCGATCATGGCCAATGTCCCGTCTGCGGCGTACTGCAGGGTGTTGAGTCCGTAACCGACGACAAAGAGCTGTTCTCCCGGCTCATAACACGGCAGATAGTTGGCGACCAGCGTCCGGTCACAGCTCGCCATAAACGTGTAGTCCTCCGCTTCGCTCACCACGTTGCCGTCCTCTGTCCAGTTCAGGAACCGGAACGCGCTGTTGCGGATCGCGGTCACCGTCACCTGGGTTCCTGCGGCGAACCTCCCGCCGCCCGCTTGATTTCCTGCACCGGCGGGATCGGACCCGGTCGTGACCGTCGCCTCGTCGGGCACGATTCCGGACTGGATGACGGTGCCGTCCCTGCCGGCCGCGACAAACGTGTTCTGCCCGAACGCGACGCAGGTCAGATCGGTCTCGCCGTACCGGTTGATCACCAAGTCGCGAGGTATCCAGTCCTGGCCGTCCGGCGAGGTATACACACCCCTGCCGGTCTCAGAGACCGCGACGAAAAAACCTTGCGCGAAAACAACCCCGGCCAGGCTCCCCATCTCTTCCGTTTCGAAGACGGACCACGCCACCCCGTTCGTCGAGGTGAAAACGGCGGCCGTGTCGTTGCCGTAAGCCTCATCCCGGTAGCCCGTCGCGACGAAACGGCCGTTCCCGTAGGCGACGCCCCTGATCCAGAAACCGGTTTCCGGAAGGGTGACGGTCCAGTTCGTGCCGTCCGCCGAAACAGACAGGTCGCTGCCGGCGGCGACAAAACTGCCCGCGCCATACGCCAGGCAGGAAACGCCTCCAAGGCTCGTCTGCTCGCCCGGCGCGTACTGCCAATCCACTCCGTCGGTTGATGTCAGAACATCGCCTGTGTCGCCGACCGCGACGAAAAGCCCGTTCCCATACGCGATACCGTTGAGCTGGACTGCCACCTGCGTTCTCGGCCTCTGCCTCTCCCATGAGACCCCGTCCGAAGAGGTGTATAAGGACGTGCGCTCTTCCCAACAGTTCGTTTGGCCGTCTTCGTCGAACCATTCGTAGAGCCAGGTGTCTCCAACGACGGCGAAACGGCTGTCCGCAAAAACAACCCCCCTCAGCGGACTGTCGTGCGGCATCGCGACCTCGCCCCACGCCACGCCGTCCGCCGACTGCAACAGTGTGCCTCCGTCGCCGACCGCCACAAACCGTCCGCTGCCGTAAGCGACGCCATGCAGCGCGTTCCGGGTACCCTGCCGCCGCTGGACCCACGTCCGCCTGTCGGCCGAGCTCAGGAGGGTGCCCTGTCCGCCGACCAAGATATACGTTCCGTCCGCATAGGTCATCGCGTGCAACGTTTCAAGAACGCCGGTCTCCTGCCGACTCCAATTCTCCCCGTTTGCCGACACCATCAGACTCCCCGAACGACCCTGAGCCATAAAATTCCCGTCGAGGAAAACCAAACTGTTGAAACCGGAACCCGCGTCGTCCAATTCGACGGGCGTCTCCCAATTCAACCCGTCTGTCGAGGTCATCCGGTAGACATGATTGACCGTATACGGATAGATATCGTTGTAGACCCGCGAAATCGCGACAAACTTGCCGTTCCCGTACGCGACCGCGGCGATCACGCGGTCGCACGCTCCCCGCGTCCATGTGCGCCCGCCGTCTGTCGAAGCGTATGTGCGCCCGCCGCCATATTGGCTGCCGGACGTCGCCACAAGCCTTCCTCCGCCACTGGCCACAATATCCAGATGCCAGTAATAACTGTCGTCCGGCTCAAGGAAGGTGCGGGCCCACTCGACCCCGTTCGACGAGATCATCACGGTGGCACGGGTGTCGCCGACCGCGACGAACACGCCGCCGGAGAAAAGAAGATCGCTCATCCGCGCCTCACACAACCCGGTGTGTCTTGCCCATTCCACACCGTTTGAGGAGGTGAGCATCACGCCCTCCTCTCCCCCCGCGACGAACACGCCGTTGCCGTAAGCGATGTTACCGAAATATTGTGCGGCCACCGACCGGTTATGAACGGCGTTCCAATTCTCCCCGTCCGGCGAAACGACCACCGTGCCGTCACCAACCCCGACAAAGCGCCCCCCGCCATAGGCGACATCCGTAAGGTCGCTCCGTGTGGGCGACGGGTTGCACCACCGCCAATCGTCCAACGGATCGATCCCCGCACAGGCGACCGCCGCGACCCAGCCAGCGACTGCCGCCACGCGCAGACGCCTGTTTCCCGGTGTGTAATCGAAACCTTCCCCTTTCTTGCTTTTCATCTCATCCTCCCGGACAATCAGTGTTCACCTTTCTGACTTGAGTTGATCATACCAAAATTTTCCGGCTGTCAATAGTTGCTTGGCCTGTCTTTTTTCAGAACCCCGGCAGGCTGCGCGATGCCCCGTCTTTTTCCGCATGGTGCAGCAAGAGCAGTATTCGGTACGGCAACCAGAGGGCCAGAGAGACAGCTAATCTAAACTGTCCGGGACGCCCATACGCGCGGACCTCCCCGGCTCTCGAACGGTGCGCTCAGAGCGCGGCCGGAGGCCGCGCGCCACCTCTGGAAGACCCACCGCATAGAGGGTATCCCGCGCCGGAACGGCGCGGGATGGTGCGGGATCTCAGTCCACAGCCTCGTCGAGCCAGACCGGGAAGGAGCGCTTGATCTTGTAGGCCTTCAGCGCGGGGTCGCTCTCCGGCACGAGGCAGTGGCCCAAGCCGGCGGGCAGCGCGGCGAAGGCCGCGTCCCGCGCCGCCGTCAGAACCCCCGCGTACGGCACGTTCACGGCCTTGTGCGCGAGGCGCCCGGACGCGTCGACGTAGTCGTAGTACAGGCTGAACTTGCCCTTGAGCAGCCCCGTGCGCGCCGTGAACGTCAGCGTGGCGGACGCGGGGTTCACGTCCGCGTACTCGTACCGCACGTCGCCGCCCTCGGCCACCTTCGTCGGCTTCGCCCCCTTCTCCATCGTCATGCGCATCCCCGCCGCCGTCACCCCCACCCCGTCGGGAATGACAACCGGCTCTTCCGCGCCGCCCGCGTGGCGGAACAGGGCCCCGCCGGCCTCCGCCCCGAAGAGGTAGTGCGCCGCCAGCGACGGCGCGCCGCTGTAGTACCCGCCGCACGCGTCGAGCAGCGCGCGGAAGCCGTCCGGCCCCTTGCCGGGCTTCTCCCAGCGCACGCGCCAGCCCAGATCGCGGTCGGTCGCCACCGCCCCGCGGTCCGGCGCGACCCACAGCAGGCCGCCCGCCCAGCCCTGCTTCGCGTAGAGCGGCGCGAAGAACGGCACGCACGCGGCGTCCCCGCCGAAGAGCACCAGCCGCGACGACTGCGCCACCTTCGTGCCGTCCGCCAGCACGCCCGCGATCTTGGCCGAGCCGCCCTTGCCGACGGTGACGGCCAGATAGCCGACGCCTTGCGGCGCGGCCTCCGCCGAGCCCAGCGAGAGCGTGTCGTACGCGGGCAGCGCGACGGTGTAGTAGCCCAGGTAGCGGTTCAGCTGCGCCTGCGCCGCCGCGTCGCCCTTCCCGGCGAAGCGGTTGCGCGCGCCGTCCAGCTCCAGCCTCCCGCCGACGGAGCCGCCCGACAGCGTGCCCCAGACCCGGTCCTGGCGGACGTAAAGGTCGAGCGTCTCGCCGCCTTTGCCGGGCAGCGTCGCGCGGCACGTGCCGTCCGCCTCCGTCGCCGTCCACGCCTTGGCGCTGAAGCTCAGGCTGCCGCGCTGCAGGACCGCCTTGGCCGTCAGCGCGCCCTCCTTCTTCGTGACCTTCACGCTCAGCGTGCCGCGCACCGCCGTGGCCGGAGCGCCGTCGAAATCCCCCTCGCCGTAGAAGAACCCGTCAAAGGTGCCCGGCGAAGAGAGCGCCGCGGCGGCGCCGCCGGACGGGTCGTCGAGCAGCGGCTCGGGCGGCGGCTCAATGACGCCAGGGATCTCCGACCACCCGGCATAGACCGTTGTGTTGCCGTCGCCGGACGGAACACGGGTGGACGGTGAAATCTTTGTCCCCGTTTCGCCCGGCCCTGTCCACCATCCCCGGAACACATAGCCCTGGCGCACCGGAGTCGGAAGAACTCCATAGAGCGTCCCCCCGACGACGTACACCTCGACCGGCTGGCTTCCGCCCTGACCATCGAACACCTGTTTCCGAGGCCGCAGAGCCCGCAAAAACGGATATCCGACGCTTTCCTGAATACCCCAGACCGCGAGAAAATCCCATCCGGAAAAGGTCGACTGCCGTCTCATCTCTGCGGTGGTCCGCCCGCCAGAGGCGCGGTTCACTGCTTGCTCGGACACCGGCACGCCACCGAGAACCATATCCCAATACCCTTGGACCGGTTGGCCGTCCTCGTATTTAACCAGACCCGTCACGACACCGTCAGAGCCCGGATCTTCGCAATACTCCGCCCTAGTCCCTACCGCATAACAGTTCCTGATGTCCCCCCCGTGACCCGCGATAAAAGGATAGACGTAGTCCGTTTCGATCTCTTCCGCGCAACCGTTCATGCCGATCAGTCGGCCGACATACCCGCACCCATCCACGTTCCCCAACGCGTAACAGTTGGTCACCGTCTGATCGGCATTGACGCCGATCAATCCGCCGACACAGAGGCCATACCCGCCGCCTTTGACCTCGCCCGTCGCGAAACACTCCTCGACCTTTGCCTCGTTGCTTTTGAATCCGGCCAGACCCCCATAAGCGATCCCATTAAGCCATCCGTTTGTCGGAGAGTCCATCTCCGTCGCGGTCACCGCACCGGTGGCGTAACACCGTCGAAGGCCGCACATGCAATATCCGACCAAACCTCCGACATATGATTCGCCCGTCACGTTCGCCCGCGAGTAACACAGCTCCAGCGTCTCTCCCTGCTCTCCAACTGAACACCGCGCGTCAGCCCCCCCGAAAAGGCCGCCGACTTGATTCACCCCACGCACCGCCCCGTCACTCCCGCATTGCGACAAAACGGCGGCCGCATCAAAAAAGCCCGCGACGCCGCCCACACAGGTGTTCCCCCAAACGGTCCCCGAAACAAAACATCCCGCCATTTCTCTGGCGTCGCACTCCACCACGCCGGCGACCCCCCCGACGTTGTCTTTTCCGTGTATGCTCACGCCGGTGAGCGCGAGGTTCTTGACCTCGCCGTAAAAGACGGAGAACAACCCGACGTTATCTTCCGCAAGCCGGTTGATGACCAGGCCGCGGATCGTGTATCCGCCCCCGTCGAACACGCCGGTGAATCCCGTAATGGGCCTGAAGCCTTCCCGCACAGCCGTACCGGTGTCCGGATCGTTCCACCCTGCCGTCGCGGAAGCGTCGATGTCGTTCATCACCCGGTAATAGGCGCACGGCGCCCCGCCGTCCGCACCGGAACCGACCTTCTGCAGATCCTCTAACGTCCGCACCGCAAGACCGATCCTGCGAAGGTACGGATGACCGCCGCTCTCGGGCATCCCCCACACGTCGCCGAAGTCCCACCCCGAATACGTGGCCTGCTGCCTCATTTCTTCTGTGATCCGGCCACCCGCCGTTCGGCTGACGGCCCGGTATTCAGCCTCGACCCCCGCCGCATCCATGTCCCAATAGGATGCAAGGACGTTGCCCTCATCGTGACCAATCAGCCCTGTTGCTCCTGAACCCCACCCGCGATCTTCACACGGGTTCTCGGTTTGTCCTGTTGCGTAACATGACGAGACCTCTGCCCCCGGAGCCTCCATCTCGTACGCCTCATCCTGAAAACCGTTCATGCCGATCAATTGTCCGACGGCCCAGCATCCGCGCGCAGCACCCGATGCGAAACAGTCCTTGACGGGATTGGATGAGACCAGCCCGGCCAGTCCGCCAACCCCACACCCCCAGCCGCCGCCGTCCACAGTACCCGTCGCGAAACACGCGCTGATCGACCCCATGCTATATCCCGCCAAGCCCCCGATAAAGAATGTTTGCTCTTCTCTCCGGCTGTTGCAATTGACCCGTCCTGAAGCGTAACACCGCGTAAGCGACGTACAACAAGAACAGTTCGCAAGCCCTCCCACACACGTCTCTCCGCTTACGGTTGCGGACGATCCACACTCACTGATGCTCCCCGAACAGCCGGCGTCTCCGACAAGCCCTCCTACCCAAGAAGTGCCCTCGACGTCGCCGGTGCTGAAACAGCGCGTGATGGACGCCTCAACCCCGCTACTTCCGGCCAGTCCGCCGATCTGCGTGTTGCCAAAAATATACCCCCGGTCAACATAACACCCGTCAACCGCGCCCCCGCCCACAGAGCCGGCCAGCCCGCCGACCCGCGCCTCGCCATCCGCAGACACTTCTGCCAACCCAAGATTCCGAACCGTCCCGTTCAACACCGAAAACAAACCGACGTCTGAAGTCCCTGAAACGGCCAGCCGCCTGATCGCATGATTCTGGCCGTCAAACACGCCGGTGAACTCGCCGATCGGCGGGAAGAGCGAACTCAGCTCCATGGTCTCGGAAGCGTCGAGATCGTTCATCAGCAGGTACCCCGCGTCAAGCGTCCACCCGTTCGCACCGCTCCCGACTTTACGTAAGTCCGCCATCGTGTAGACCGGATGCCCGATGAGCACCCTCGCGGCCCGGCTATCCGCACTGCCGCTCCCGTTCCAGACGCGCACCCAGACACGCGAATCCGACGCAAAAGGTCCCGCCGTGCAGGTCATCGATCGGGCTCCCGGAATCGGCGCGGTGGTGTCCCCGCTCGCACCCCAATACCACTGGCACGACAACAGCGCGCCTCCTCCGACAACCACCGAAAAAACCGCTGTCCCGCCACGTTGGACAACCGCTTCCAACGGCTGCCGCGTAATAAAAGGAAGACCGCTTTTCTGCCGACCGGATGTGTCCGAAACCGTGCCCCCGGACGTGCGCAACGCGGAGACCTCCAGCACGTGCCGGTTAACGGTGCGCACACTCGAAACCCTCCGCATGCGCGTCACCGCCGGGCCCACACCAGAACGTTCCTCAGCG
>CAYZQL010000008.1:0-825 GCA_964480555.1 uncultured Lentisphaeraceae bacterium
GGCCCACTCGGGGTGCGCGCTCTCCAGCGCCTCGAGCTCGCGGTAGAGCGCGTCGTAGTCGGCGTCGCCGATCTCGGGGCGCGCCTCGACGTAGTAGAGGCGGTCGTGGCGGCGGATCTCGGCGCGGAGCTGTTCGATGCGGGAGAGGGACATGGGGAGCCGTTGGGGGTTGTGGGTTACAGGTTGCAAGTTACAGGTTACACGTTACAGGTTGGGGGGAGGAAGGGTTGGAGGAGAGGCAGGGCTTCGTCGACGGCGCGGACGCCGGCTGCGATGGCCTCGGGGCCGCGGTGGAACTCCAGGGTCATGATGTCGCCGACTTCGGGCTGGATCAGGATGTCGGGCGGGTTGAGGGCGAGCTCGCGGCGGGTGATCTGATTCTCGACGAGGCGCATGGTGCGGGTGAGCACGTCGAAGATGGAGAGGGAATCGTCCTTCTTTTTCGGCGGCAGGGTCCAGCGGTTGACGGCCTCCTCCATCGGCGACTGAAGCTGCGGCATGAGCTTTCCGACTGAGGCGACCAGCTTGGCGATGCGCGGGTTGAGTTCGGCGGGCGGCTGTGGCTTGGCGGGCTTCCTGCGGTGGTGGGCTGCGCGGAGGTTGATGTCCACGGCGATGACGAGGTCGGCGCCGAGCGTGTGGCAGACCGAGACGGGAAGCGGGTTGACGAGGCCGCCGTCCACGAGGTCGTGCCCGTTGATCCGCGTGGGGGTGAAGATGCCGGGGATGGCGATGCTGGCGCGGATGGCGTCGAAGAGACTGCCGGACTGGAGCACCACCTCCTTCTCGGTCTGGAGGTCCGTGGCGACGGCGGCGTAAGGGATC